>DASZUP010000104.1:0-16398 GCA_035547635.1 Pirellulales bacterium | reverse complement strand
GGAACTCGCCAAGGGGCATCCGCCCGCGGCAACTTCCCACTCAAAGTCGCCCACTTCAACTTCGCCCCTCTCGAGCTTGCCGCCCCCGCTGCCGAAATCGCCCGGCCGCCGCCGGCAGATCGCCGCGGCCGTTGGCGGCGGGGCGTTGTTGGCCGGCGTGCTGTTGTTGGCGCTGCTCGCCTTGCGGAGGTTGCCGGCCGGGATCGGCGGAGAGGTTGGATCGATGACGGGCGGCAGCGGCGCAAACGCTGGAACGGGAACGGGCGCCGTTGCAGGCAATGCAACGGGCAATGCCACCGGCGATGCAACAAACGGGGCGGCGGAGGGCGCCCAAGGCAACGCCGATCAGGCCAACACGGGCGATGCGAACCATCGCGCTCAAGGCGCCACAACCGCCTCCACACCAGGTCCCCAAACAGGCGCTGGCGCCGGCGTCGATATCAACGCCTCTGACGGCAAGGTTGCGGGCGACAACGCCAAACCCAAACCGGCCAAGCCGCAGAAAGCGGGCGCCGCCGACGCCGCTGGCCCTCCGGCCGCCGGCTCGCCGCCGCCCAACGCGCAAACGCCGACCTTGCCGCCTGCAGCCGGAAATTCTCCAAAGGTCGTCCAGAAGCGAGCCCGGCCGCCGCGCGCCGCCGCCGTGATCCGGCCGCTGGAAGACGATCCCACGCCACTGACGGCCGACGGAAACGCCGACAAGATCATGGCGGGCGGCTCCAGCCGCTTCTTCGACGTCCGAGCCAGGGGCCGCAAATTCGTCTATGTCGTCGATTGCTCTGATAGCATGCAAGGCGATCGGTTCGAACGAGCCACTCAAGAGTTGCTGGAGTCGATCGACGCGCTGCGGCCCAATCAGAGCTTCTACGTGATCTTCTTCGCAGACAGGGAGTATTGCCAATGTTATCCCGCCGAAGACAGCACGCTGACGCCGGCGACGAAGAGCAACAAGCAGCGCATCGCGCAGTGGGTGGCCGACTTCACTTACGCAGGCGGCACGTATCCCTTCGGGGCTCTCGGCGCGGCCTTGGGGTTGGAGCCCGACGCCATTTTCTTGCTCTCCGACGGCGAGTTCGACGACGACGTGCCGGATTGCGTCAAAACGGCCAACATCAGCAACATTCCGATCCATACCATCGCTTTCATGGATCCGATCGCTGCGCCGTTGTTGAAGCGGATCGCCAAGGAAAACAACGGCATTTATCGTTACGTTCCCTGAAAGGCCGGCCCATCATGCACGCAAAGGGTTGAAAGCCGTGGGTCGACGCCGCACATCCGCCAGGATCTCATTTTTCTCATTCCAGGACATCATTACGTCCGTGACGGGGATCATGATCCTGGTGGCGCTATTGATGGGGTTGCAGTTGTCGCAGCGGCGGATGGCGGCGCCTGCGGCTGAGGCGACGGCGATTGCCTCCGATTTGCGTCCGGCCGTCGAGGCGGCCGAGCGCGAAATCCGGCAACTCGAGCGGCGTCTGGCGAGCGGCGGAGACAAAGCCATGCAGTTGGCCGCCGTCGATTCCGATCGTCTGCAAGCCAGTCTTGCCGACCTCCGGCGCCAGACGCCGGAAATGGTCAACGACGTCGCCGCGTTGAACGCCCAGTTGGCTCAGGCTCGCAAGCGTTTGCGGCAGGCGCAAGCCAAACGCGATGCGAGCAGGACGGAACGCGATCAGGCCGATCAATTGGCCAAGCAGCTCGCCGACGCGGAAGGCCTCGCGAAGAAACTGCGCACGAGCAACCGCGTCATTTACAATCTCCCCCCAAACGCGGCGAAAGCGCCCTGGCTGGTGGAAGTGACCGCCAGACAGATCTCCGCCGCGCCGGTGGGCAAGTCGCAACGGCCCGTCGTGTTCGCCGCCGCCGCCAGCGATCCGATCGATGCGTTCTGCGCCTGGGCAAAGGGCCGCGACAGCGCCGGCGAGTACTTTCTGCTGATCGTCAAGCCCGACGGCATCGACGCGTTTTTTGACTTCCGCGACGAACTGACCAAACTGGGCTTCGAACTTGGCTTTGACGTCGCCGCGGCGGACCAGACCGTAATCGATCCCGAAACAGGAGCAGGCATCTGATGGCTCGTAAACGCGCCGCGCCCGGCAGCAGCCTGGAACTGCTGCTGGACACGATCTGCAACACCTTCGGCGGGGTCGTGTTCATCGCCATCCTGATCGTGGTCTTGCTGCAATTGACCGGCACGGGCTCGCCGAACGCCTCGCCCGGCGCCGTGCAGCCGCAAGCAGCCGCCGACTTGCACCAGCGGCTGCAAGCCTTGCTCGCGCGGCTCAAGTCGCTGCGAGCCGCCGCCGCACAGCAACAGTCGCTCCTTTCCGACCTGGATGCGAAGGCGCCGAAAGGCCTAGCTGATGAAATCCTCGCGTTGCAGCAGCAGCGGGACGAATTGCACGATCAACGTCTGCAGCGCATTGCTGAACTGAGCAAGGCGAAGCTGGAAACCAACGCGCTGAATACGAAGCAGGCCGAACTCGATCGCCGCGTGGCCGAACTTCGCGTCAAAATGGCGGCGGCCCAAAAAAGCTTGCAAGCCGAGACGGCCGCTCGCACCGAAGACGCGAAACTCCCCGAACTGCACGACACCGATAAGCTGGAAATTCCGCTCTTGCTGCGCAACGGTAGATTGTGCTTCCTCTACCGTTCCCAGGCGGACGGCGAGATTGTGCTTAACAGCCAGGAGTGTTCCATGACGGGCGCTCAGCGCGAAGTGGCGCCGCTGCCGGGCAAGGGGCTTGAGATCCACCCCGCCGGCGGCGACGGTGACAAGATCACCGCCCGACTGAAGCAGTTCGACAGCGGAGATTATTACGTTGCGGTCTTCGTCTGGCCTGACTCGTTCGCCCTATTCCGGCACGTGCGAGACAGCATCGTCAACGCGGGATTTGAATATCGCCTGATGCCGGTCGTTACCGGCGGCAAGGTCTACATGGGCGTCTCGTCAAGCATGCCGGTCAAGGTCCAATAACCGGCCATCGAACCGGCCGGCTGCGCGGAAAGCCACTCAACGGGTGCGGCGCTCTGCGACGAGCTGCTGGATTGTGATCTCTTCGTTTTAGGACAGCGTGAGGCGCGGCGACGCCTTGCTTCACTGGGGCAGCGCTTCGCTCTTCCCTTGCCTGAGATTGCCATCCCCCGTGTCTGCACATGACAAAACACCAGGCTTGCTGCTCAGTCGCTGAAGGGATGCTCCAGATCGAAGCGGGGTCTGCACGGCTGCACGCTGACCACCGTGGATTCATACGGTTGCCGCCGCTCGCCGAACGGACGTTCCTCGGCTTCACTCTCGACGAACGAGAGCGAATCGTCCAACGCGGCTTGCAGCCGGCGGCTACTCAGCAGACGGGCGATGTACGGGTCGGCCCACGGCAGCAGGTCGCGCGGCGGATCGTCGTCCGGGCCCCCTTGGCTCAAGGCGGGAATCTCTATCACGGTGCACCGGGTCTTTTGCAAAGCCATGTTGATTTCCTCTCTCATTCCCCCTGCGACGTCTCTGCGCGCCGAAAGGTTCGCTCGGAGACGCCAAGTTGTTCGGTTTCGCCGACGGGTTTGCCCCCGCCGCTGTCGCTCGCTTGCCGCGATTAGTCGACGGACGAAAGCAATTTCGGGGCCAAACGACTCACAAAGGCGTGCGCTACTGTAAAGCGAACGCGGCATGTCGTGCATTCGCAATCACTTACCTTCAATCCGCGGATCGGTATGCCGCCAAAGGCGAGCCGCGAAATGCTGGTCGCCTGAAAGTCAGCGTTTGCAAAATGGTGCAAGATGTGTGATTTTGCCAAACCAGCCCGGCTTACGGCGACGAGTGCGGCTTGCGCGGGAGAGCCTCGCCCCGCTCGTCAACAACGCGGGCGAAGCTGTGAGTTAGTTAACCGCAAGTTGCCTATTTTGCCGATTTGGCCACGGCTTTGCCGCCGAGACCTTGGCTGGTCAGATACTCGACGGCGCGGTCGAGTTGTGGATCGAATGGCCGAGAAGGCTTTATTCCGTCGTCCGGCGTCGGCTCTGCACGCTGCGGCTTGACCACGTCGCGCTGATATCGCTCTTCGAGCAGGCGACGGGTTTGCTCTTCGGAGAGCTTGACCTCATATCCGTCGTCGGGCCGCACGCCCCAGTCGTCGGTATCTTTGGCGTTTCGGCTGCGATGGATGTTCTTCTCGCTCGGCCGCCAGTAAGTGGCCACGGTCAGTTTCAAGGCGCTTTTGCCGCTCTCCAGCGGAATGACATTTTGCACGGTCCCTTTGCCCCAGGTCCGTTCGCCGACGACCACCGCCCGGTGATGGTCCTGCAGGCAAGCCGCCACGATCTCGCTGGCGCTGGCCGTCAAATGGTTGACCAGCACGGCGATCGGCCAGCGGGTATACGCAGCTTTGCCAGTCGCGCGGTAGTCATCGACAATCTGGCGCCGGTCTCGCCCGCGAGTGGAGACAATCTGGCCCTTGGAGATGAAAAAATCACAGGTCGAGACGGCCGTTTTCAAGAACCCGCCGGCGTTGCCGCGCAGATCAAGGATCAGGGCCTCGACGTCGGCCTCGTCTAACTGTTCCAGGGCCTTTTCCAGCTCTTTGACCGTCTGATCGCCAAAGGTGGTAATCCGCAAGTAGCCTATGCGAGGGTTCGATTCCAGCACGAACTGCCAGTGTCCGGCGGCGTCGTGCGAGTCGCCGAGCACGCTCGGCACGTTGATGATCGCCCTCTCGATCTGCACGTCGACAGGTTCCTTATCCCCTTCGTGCAGGACGGTCAGCCGCACGCCTTCGCCCGGTTCGCCGCGGAGCAAATGCAGGGCGTCGTCGGTGTTCAGCCCTTCGGTGCTTTCGCCGTCGATTTTTAAGATGACGTCGCCGGCGAGAATTCCCGCCTCGAAGGCGGGCGTTCCGACCATCGGGCTCATCACGGTCAGGCGCTTGGTCTTCTCGTCGATGACCACCTGAATGCCGATGCCGCCGAACTTTTGATCCAGATGCTGCCGGAACTCGGCGGCCTCCTGCGGCGCTTCGTAAGCGGAGTAGGGATCGTCCAATTGGCTGACGATGCCGTTGAGGGCGCCTTCGAACAGCTTGCGGTCGTCGACTTCTTCGATGTAGTGGCGGTCGATCTGCTCCATCACCCGCACGATCGTGTCGGTCATGCGGCCATAACGACTGCGATAAGAGCTATCGGCCTTCTGGTAACAAACCAGCGAGACGATGGCGATAGTCAGCAGCAGATAGACGTTGCGTCGAGGCACGAGTCACCGGCTGGCGGAAGACGGATAGCAAACCCCTTACGCGTGTCATTTTACTCCAATGCGACGGGCGCCGCCAGGAAGGTCAGAGTCCCAAAAACGGGACCGGCACGAGGAACGCGTGCTGCTCGTACAGGCTGGCCAGGCCGTGCCAACTGGTGAATTGGGTAAAGAACACAATCAGCACGTAAGCGGCGGCCAGCGGCAGCATGCCGAACCGGGCGAATTGCCGCAGGAACCAGTTGCGGTTCCGCTTGCGATGGGCCGCATAGCCGCAAGCCCAGCCGGTCAGCAATCGGGTGGGAAAGATGAACACGACGAACACCAGACTCGGCAGCCAGGCTGCTTCGCGCGGGATGATTTCAATCTTCAGTAAATAGAGCGGCACGGCGAACAACAGCGTGATGGCCAGCGCCAGCAAAAAAGAGATCGGCGCGCGACGGAACCATTGCCGTACGGCCCGGACTTCGAACATCGCCCGAAAGCGGTTTTCGGCGGCAAAGCGGGTTTGCAGAAACGGGAGGTAAAGCAACACGAAGACCAGCGCCAGGCCGCCCAAAAAACCCAGGACCGGCGCCCGCTGTCCGGCCGCCAGCATTGAGACAGGCAGAAACAGCCAGATCAGCCCGCCGACGAAGCCGCGCAGACCGAGCCAGAAATAATACGGCAGGCGCAGGGCAACAACGAAGTCGCACACGGCGTCGCGCGCTCGGGCGTAGGCGCCGCCGCGGCGCAGTTCCTTGAGCAGCCGGAAAGGTCTCGGCCAGAGAAAGTGCCGCAGCTTGCCTCCGCGCCAACAGGCGCCGATGATGTGCAGCACGACCAGCACGGTCAGGACCGTCAAGGCCAGCGACCAGCCGCGATCGGCCCGACTGCCCGGCTCGATCAGCCGGGCGGAGGCCGCCATCATCGATGTAAACCGCAACGGCCAGAGCATCAGCCAGACGCCGAACAGAATGCTGCCGACCCGAGCCGCCTTGCGCACGCCGATAAAGCCGTCTCGCAGGCGGCCGCTGCGCGCCGTGCGGCCGCTGGCCTCCAGCAGGTAGCCCAGGCTGAGCATCTGCAGCAACGGATAGGAGGAGAGAAATGAGAGTCCCAGAATCAGCGCCCCGGCGCCGAACAGCCACTCGCTTGCCGAGCAAGCGCCGTCCCAGCCGCGGCGCAGCCAACCGCGCCGCTTAACCACCGGCGGGGCTTCGCCTTCTTCCACGGCCTCCGCCGGTACGAAGGTCTCGCCCGCGGCCCCTGCCGCCAGCCCCTCGGCGTCGGCCAGTTGAGCATCGACGATCTCTCCCGCCTCAGCGGCTGAAACAAATTGCGTGGAAAACTGGGGCATGTGCGGGAGAATTGTGCTCGTGATTCGCTGCGAGTGCGCCGATACTTGCCCGCCGCAAGACCTGTTTTTTCTAGCCTGCCAACGAAGACCGCCCTACGGGGCCAAGGGATGCACCCGTGCGGCGAACTCCTGCAGAGATTACCCTGAATTCGACGCGGAGGTGTCGATAAATTTCTGCCAACCGCAACCTGGCCCGTCAGGTTTTTGAAGCCGTGGGACAATTTCCAGGGTATTGCTCGAAGAGCCGCCGTAATGCGGCTGAATGTCGCGCGAAGCGAAACGAGCAGCATGCTCCCGCTTGAAGGAAGGACGAGAATTGACGCCCGTGTGGATGCGTAATCTGTTGTTTCTCGTCTTGTGCTGCGCGGGGTTGATCGCCCTTGGCGCCAGTCTGTCTCCGGCGCCTAAATCGCCATCTGAAAGGGAATTGCGCTCGCTCGGTCCGTTGCCGGCCGATTTGCGAACCACGGTCGACCGCCTCGACGCGGCCTTTCACGAGCAGTGGGCGGAAATCGGGCTGACCCCGGCCCAGCGAGCCGACGACCTGACGATCGCGCGGCGGCTTTCCCTGGCGTTGGCCGGTACGATCCCCTCGCTGGAAGAGATCCGCTGGCTCGAATCGCTCCCGGCCGAGCGACGGCTCGACGATTGGCTGGCGGCGCTATTCGCCGATCGGCGCTATCACGATTACCTGGCCGAGCGGCTGGCCCGGGCTTATGTGGGAACCCAGGACGGGCCGTTCATCCTGTTCCGCCGCCGCCGCTTTGTCGCCTGGCTTGCCGATCAACTGGCGCGGAACCGCCCCTACAACGAACTGGCGACCGACCTGATCGCCGAAGATGGTTTGTGGACCGACCGGCCAGCCACGAATTTCATCACGGCCACCATCAAGCCCGACCAAGGGCCCGACCCTAACGCCCTGGCGGCGCGCGTGTCGCGGGCGTTCCTTGCCCAACGCATCGATTGCGCCGAGTGCCACGACCATCCGTTCGAACATTGGAAGCAGGCGGATTTCCAAGGCATTGCGGCTTTCTTCGGACAAACGAAGCAACGCTTTACCGGCATCCGCGACGTGGAAGGGGATTTCCAGGTCGAGAACCGTACGACCGGAGAGATGGAAACAATCGTTCCCCGCGTTCCCTATCAGCCGGAGTTGCGCAGCAAAGCAGGAGGACTCCGGCGGCAGTTGGCCTGTTGGGTGACGCACCCTGAAAACAAGGCCTTCGGCCGGGCTGTTGCCAATCGTATCTGGGCCTTGATGTTTGGGCGACCGCTGGTCGAGCCGATTGACGACGTACCCGAAGATGACGTGCCGGCGGCGCTCGATATTCTGGCTGAAGACTTTATTGCGCACGGCTATGATCTGCGGCGCATGATTCGGGCGATCGCAGGCAGCCAGGCGTTCGCCTGCGACAGTCTCGCGGATTCATCCGCGGCCGACGAACGTGGCGAAGTCGCTCAAATCTCCGACGATGCCGCGGCAAGCTGGGCGAGGTTTCCGATCACGCGAATGCGACCGGAGCAGGTGATCGGCGGCGTTTTGCAGGCGGCCTCTTTGGAAACGCTCGATTACGAATCGCACATTTTGACGCGCATCGTCCGTGCGGCGGGGCAGAACGAGTTCATTCAGCGTTACGGCGATGACGGCGACGACGAGTTCCTGCCTCAAGGCGGCACCATCCCGCAACGGCTGCTGATGATGAACGGCAAGCATGTGACTGAAGTCACTTCGCAGAACATTATCCGCAGCGCAGCCACGCAGATCGCGCTGCTGGCCTCGACCGACAAGCTGGCGATCGAAACCGCCTACCTGGCCGTGCTCACGCGGCGTCCGACCCAAACCGAGGCCGACTATTTCACTGCCCGGCTGGCTGACAAGCAAGACAAACGCAGCCGAGGCCAGCGGCTGGAAGATCTGTATTGGACTTTGCTCAACTCGACGGAATTCTCATGGAACCACTGATGCAAAACGCGGAATGCAGCATGCAGAACGCGGAGCAACCCGATGCTGTGAACCGGGCAGACCGCGAGTGGAGCCGGCGGAAGGTCTTGCAGTTGGCCGCGCTGGGAGGCGTGTCCTGGCTTACGCCCGTTGCCCATGTGTTGGCGGAGCGAGCGGAACGGACGCCGGGACGCGAGCCGGCTCAATCGTTGATTCTGCTCTGGCTGGCCGGCGGACCGAGCCAGTTGGAAACGTTCGATCCGCATCCGGGCAAGGACATTGCCGGCGGCACGACGGCGATTGGCACGGCCGTCAAAGGCATTCAATTGGCGGCCGGCTATGAGCGGCTCGCCGAGCAAATGCCGCATGCGTCGCTCGTGCGGTCGCTGGTCAGCAAAGAAGGAGATCACGAGCGCGGCAGTTATCTGGTCAAGACGGGCTATCGGCCCGACCCGACCGTGGTTCACCCGTCGGTCGGCGCCATCTGCTGCCATCAACTCCCCGTCGGCTCGACCGAAATCCCACGGCACATTTCGATCTTGCCGAACCAGTGGCCCGGCGTCGGCGGGATGCTGGGCAAGCAGTACGACGCTTTCAAATGCTACGATCCGGCGGCCAAAGTGCCCGACGTCGTTGCGCAAGTCTCCGATTCGCGGTTTCAGCGGCGGCTGGACGATCTGGCGGTGGTCGAACAGGCGTTCGCTCGCGGCCGCGCGCGGCAGGCCGAAGCGACTCTCCATCGTTCGACGGTGGAGAATGCCCGCAAGATGATGAGCTCCGAGCAGCTAGAGGCATTCGACGTCAAGCGCGAGCCGCGGGAACTGCAGCAGGCGTATGGCGACACGCCATTCGGCCGCGGCTGCCTGGCTGCGCGGCGATTGATCGAAGTCGGCGTGCGCTGCGTGGAAGTCACGCTGAGCGGCTGGGACAGCCACGCCAACAACCACGAGATTCACCACAATCTCGCCGTCACGCTCGATGCAGCAATTGCCGCACTGCTCGATGATCTGCGCCAGCGCGACTTGCTGGACAAAACGGTGGTGCTGTGCGGCGGCGAGTTCGGCCGCACGCCGCAAATCAACCGCCTGCAAGGACGCGACCATTGGCCGCACGGCTTCAGCATGCTGCTGGCCGGCGGACGGTTGCGCGGGGGCGTCGTCATTGGGGCCACCGATCCGGAAGGCGGACGCGAGGTCGAGTCGCCGCAGCAGGTGGCCGACCTGCATGCGACGGTGTTGACGGCGCTGGGAATCGATCCGCAGCACGAAGTGCTGGCCCCCGTCGGCCGGCCGATCAAGTTCAGCGAAGGCGCGCCGATCAAGCAGTTGCTGGTTTGACCTGGCGGCGCCATTGGCATTGAGTAGGCCGGTTGCACTAACCCCACGCGTCAGCGAGGCGGTAACCGCTTCATTCTTCGCTCACGCTTCGGTTGATATTTCGCCGCCGAAGGACCGGTGCACTGTTAAGACGTCGCTCTTGATTTTCATCCGCTTCTCATCGGCGAGTCATCAAATCTTAACGGCCGCCGACTAGGTTCTTTGCCAGGCGAAAGGGCCAAAGAGACGCGGGCATTGCTGGATTGCAGCGGGGCCGGCGCCGAGCAGAGGCCGCCTGTGGTTCCTTTCACACTGCAGTAGACGCCCGGCGGCGGAACGGGACTTTCCGCCGTCAGACGGCACACAATTTCCCAGAGCATTCAAGCATTGTGGTCGAGTAGCCTCGTCCCGTCGCATCACGGAGTCGCCTCCCGAAGAAATCTCCGCCGTTCTTGCCATCCTCGGGACAAGCTTCTCCGTGATGCATTTTTTTACTCCGCTACGACCAGCCGGCTCAGCTTGCGCCCCGTGACGCTCAAGGGATAGCTTTCGAAATCGGACGGCAGCACCCAGCGCAATTCGGCCTCGGCTGGCGCACGTCGCGATGCGGAAACGTAGTCGGCCAGGTGACAGTCGAGCGTGATGCGGAACCGCGTGACGCCGTGCTTCAGCGTGGTCAACAACTGCCTCGGCCGGGCCACGACGCCGGTTAAATTCTTCAGCTTTTCCGCCAACTCTTCGTCGCTCCCGTTGCCGCTGGCGTCGGCGAGCGCAAAGCGGGGAAAATCCCACAAGCCGGCCCAGCGGCCTCCTTCGCCGCGGCGCATCAACAGCACTTGTTTGCGGCGGCGCACGACCACGGCCGCCTCGCGCACGCTCTCGAAATTCGGTTTGCGGCGCGCGGCGGGAACAACGTCTTGCAGCCCCTCGCGAAATGTGGGGCAGAGCGACATCACCGGACATTGTCGGCAGTCGGGCGAGCGCGGCGAGCAGACCAGGCTGCCCAACTCCATCAGCGCCTGATTGAAGGCGCCCGTCTCGCGCTGTGGCAGCAGTTGTTCGGCAAACGCCCACAACTTGCTTTGCGCGGCAGATTGTTGCAGATCTCCGCGATAGGCCAGCAAACGGCTCAATAGCCGAATGGTGTTAGCCTCCAGAATCGGCGAGCGGGCGTCGAACGCGATCGACGTGATCGCGCCGGCCGTATATCTCCCGATGCCCGGCAGTTGCAACACGGCATCCAACTCGCGCGGGAACCGCCCGTCATGCTCTGAGACGATCACGCCTGCGGCGCGGTGCAGTTGCCGGGCCCGGCGGTAGTAGCCCAATCCTTCCCAGAGCCGCAGCACATGTTCTTCCGGCGCGGCGGCCAAAGCCTGCACGGTGGGAAAGGCCTGCAGGAAGCGAGGGAAATACTCGGCGACCGTCGCCACTTGGGTCTGCTGCAGCATGATCTCGCTGACCCAGATCCGGTACGGGTCTCGCGACTTCCGCCACTCCAGGTCTCTCGCGTTCCGCCGGTACCAGGCCAGCAGCCGGCGGCGAAAACTCTGCAGCCAGGCTCTTGTCGGTTTCTCGGCCGGCGGCGCCTCCCCCCCGTCCGCCCGCTGCGTTTGCTTTGTTTTTGCCATCGCTCGCCGCCAGCTTCCTGCGCTGAGATCCAATCTCCGCCTGCACTGGCGGTTTGCATCCCGTAGCGCGGGCATTGCCCACCATGATTCGCCGGTGGGCAATGCCCGCCCTACGAGCTCGGTTCAAATCCTTGCCTGCGCTGGCAGGCAATGTACCAGACGCTACGGGCAAGGAGCCAGTGGGCCACGGTCGGGTATTCGCGCCCGACGGTGCTCACGACTCCTCGCAGGCACTCAGCAAGCTCTAGGGCGACGCGGGAATGCCGAGCAACTCTTCCTCTTCCTCATCTTCGACGATTTGCGGCGTCACGAGTATCAGCCGTCGGACGGACCTTTCATCCGGCGTCGCCGCCGCCTGCTGCGCACGAACGCCGGAGTTGAGATTCGACAGCAGTCCATTTTCATTTGTGGCGGCGGCCGTTTCATCCGACAACTCGAGCAGCACGCTATGACCGCCCGGTACATTCACCGAGTCGCTTGAACTCAGCACGTCAAGTTTATCTTTGGCGTTGACGGCAATTCGCAAGCGGACGCTGTGGCGTCCTTTCCCGATCGCCGCATTAACGAGCAAGTCAAGTTTTCCGAATGGCGCAGAGTCCGACAATTGCAGGCTGGCCGTCTGCCCGGAGAACAGCGTGACCGTCGGCGCCTGAAGCGTATTGGATCGTCTGTCGCTTTGTGCAAAATCCAAGAGTTTTTGGGCCTGGTCGGCGCCCACCAGCCGCATCCGTTCGGTTGACTGCAGGGAAATGAGGTCGGTTGCGCGCGCGTGGAGCGTGATGCACCGTGCCTTCAGCGAAACCTGCCGAAGGCCGACGCGGCGAACCTGGGCAAGTAACTCACCGATCTCCTGATGGGCTGCTTTCGTCTGCGAGATCACAAGCGAGAGTTTGTTTTGGATTTCCTGAATTGCCCCAGGCCCGCCTTTCGCGTCCCAAGAGTTGGGGCGGACACGCGACGTGATAAACGTCTTGAGTCCCTGCAAGTCGCCCGGCTGCGTTAATGGCATCCCCTCTTGAATCTGTTTCCCCGACGCATCGACCGTGACCATCTTGCCGATGGGCACGATCAGGTCGGCGACATTGTATGTGACCGTATAAGTTTCTTCTTGACGGCGTTGCGACCGCGACTTGTCTCCAACGACCGCCGGTTTCCTTACCGGCGTTGACCGTTCTTCCACCTGCGGCCTGGCGGTACGCGTTTCCAGCAATTCGATTAGCCGCTTGACGTCGCGCCGCAAGGCCTGCACTTCGCCGCGCAGCGCCGTGATCTCCGCGCCATCCTGCGTCGCAACTTGCACGTCAAGGGCTTCCGTTTGCCGGGGAGTTTCACGCTCCTGAGCCGCGAGCGGAGCCGTGCAGCCCAGAGCCAAAACCATTGCCGCGCCAAGCCGCCGTGAGAACCAGTCCAAACGCATTGTTATTCCTCCTTGAAAGAACGTTCTGCCTCGAAACTTTGAATCAGGGCGTTGACCCGCCCGTCGATCGCCGCCGCACGGTCGCGAATGCGATCGGCGGCGTGGCGGATCTCTGCTTGACCTTCCAGCGGCGCGAGCAACGTCTCGGCGCGTTTCCAGTCCCTATGAAGCTCGTTCCACTCCGCTTGCAGCATCTGCCAGTCGGTCGGTTTGCCACGCGCTCGCCGCTGTGTTGCGCCTGGCGGCGGAACGGCGACGGACGTTTTCGTGAGTTGTAGCGATTGTGCTTCGTTCGTTGCGGCCGCCAGTGGCGAACTTGAAGCCCGCGGCGCCCAATATGCGAAGACCAGACCCGCCAGCACGGCAGCAACGGCAAGACTCCTGCGCCTGCGGGCCGTTGACCAACGATCGGCGCATGCCGCGCCGGCAACCAGCCGCTCGACGCGCGGGACCAGCGTATTCGCCCTACCGGCCATGGCCAAGGCGGCGGCAATTTGCCGTCGCGACGCAGACCAACCGGCTACGTTCGTCAAACAGCGAGCCAGGGCCAGCGGATCGACAAGCCGCTCGACGGCCCAATCGTCGCACAGATACTCCGCTTCGCGCTGCCAGCTTCGAACCGCCAACCGGTTAAGCGGCTGAAAGGCGAGACACGAGGTCAGGAGTTGCCCGATCCACAGCCAAAACATATCGCCGCGCGCCAGGTGGGCCAGTTCGTGCGCGAATAGAGCTTCGAGTTCGTCGTTGCGCATACGCTCTTCAGCGCCCTCGGGCAGCACGATTGTCCAGCGCAGCAGGCCGCAAGCCAACGGCGTACTGCACGCTTGAGAAATCAGCAACCGCACTTCTCGGCGCATGCCGTGACGATGCCGGAACCGGTCGAGCGCCTGCCTGGCGCGGCCGGCAGACATGGTTCGCGATTTCGCCAGAATACGATGATGTTGCCAGGCTTTGACCGCCAGCCACGCCGCCGCCAAGACAATCCAGGCTGCAAACAACATGCCCGCCAGAGTTGCGTGTCCAACTTGGGCGACCAATGTCGAACTGACGTTTGGCGCAGGACGAGAACCGGCCGAAACCTGCTCGCCGTCAGCGGCGGCGCTCAGACGGACGGAAGGCTCCGCTTTGCTTGCTTCAGGCTGCCGCAAAAGGCGGTCGGCTTTACCGTCGACGAGGCGCCAAACTCCGGTCGGCGCGGCGATCGGCGCCGGTGGTTCCGCCGTTAAGGGATCAGCGTGCCGAGCGGTTACGGATCGATGGGACGGTTCCAGGACGAACACCGCCAGCGGTTGTGAGACTCCCGCGGCAAGTTGCAACGTGCCGGTCGCCAGGCCGAGCAGAGCAGCCAGCTTCCAGGCGCGTTCGGCCAGTGCGTGGCTGCGAACGCCGCAAACCTTCAGCGCCAGCCAGACGCCTGCCAGCAGCAATGTCGAGTGGATCAGGTACGTGACCGTCAGCACGGCCAGCGACGCCAGGAAGGAACTATTCGCCACGTTTGAGTTCCTCCTCTTTCTGACGAATGAGCTTCTTCAGTCGCGCCAAAGACTCTCGCGAGACGTCGCCTGCATCGACCAGGTGGCAGGCCATTTCGGCCACGTCGCCCGCGAACAGCCGCTGTACGAGATCGGCGACCATGGTGCGGGTGACCTGCTCGCGGCGCAGCTTGGGGCGGTAAACGTTGACGCGTCCGTCGCTCTGCCGCGTTACGTGTCCTTTGACTTCGAGCTTGGCGAGCATGGTGGCTACTGTGGTGTGGGCCAGCCTGCGCTGCGGCGCCAGCGCCTTGCGAACCTCGGCCACGGTCGCTGCGCCTTGCTCCCACAGCACGTGCATGATCGCCAGTTGCAGTTCCGCCAGCTTATGCTTTTCCGCCATTTGCGTTCTCGACTCAACGGGCCTTGCTTCTACCGCAGTAGTAGCCCGCAATCTACTACTGCAGTAGTAGTTCCGTCAAGAGAGGTTTGACGGGACGGTCTGCGGCCGGGCGGGAACGCGCCCCTGGCCGCCTGACGGGAATTGCGCCGGCGGGAGCAATAGCCTCAGGCGCCCCTGGAAGTTACACTGCTGGATTGTCGTGAGTTTCCCGTCCTCTAACGAAAAACTTTCCGCTTGGCCGCTAAACGCAGACCGAATCGAAAGCCAGAAACCAAGCCCGCGGCGAGACCCGCCCGAGGCTCGCAACCGCCGCCGGGGGATGAAACGCAGGCCTTCCGCCGGCGCCGCACGGATATGCGCATCCGCCGCCGGCCGAACGAAAGTGCGTGGGAGCTGGTTCACCCGCGCTGCGCGCTGGAACGAATGGAGGACCTGGAAGAGGTGCAGCAGATGATCGATGGGGGCGAGATCGAGATTGCCATCGACGAGCTGCGTTGGCTGCTTGACGGCTGCAGCGACTTCGTCGCGGCGCACCGCCAACTGGGCGAACTGGCCATGGCTGAGGGCGACCTGAAGCTGGCCCGCGCGCATTTTGGATATGCCTACGACATCTGTCTCTCGGCCCTCCCGCCCGAAGGCCTGGTCGGTCCGTTGCCTTACCGTCTGCCGGTCAATCAGGCGTTCTTTGAATCGGCCAAGGGGCTGGCCTGGTGCCTGCACGAATTGGGCAAAGAGGAGATGGCCTTCAGCGTGCTCGACGAGATACTGCGCTGCGACCCGAGCGACCCATTAGGCGTTGGCGCCTGGCGGGCGCAATGGCGCGCCGCTGACTCATCTCCCTGCAGCGGCCTCTCGCCTGACACGCCAAACGAGCAAGCTTGATCAGCGCCCGACGCCGGGCGCAAACGCGGGCGAGCCGTCAATCGCTTGCCGGAACGTATACTTCTGCGTAGCAGGCGAACAGGTCGTCGGCGTTACCGTAGTCGCGCAGGCGCCGGGCGTGCATGCCGTCGGCCACGTGATACTGCCGGCCCAGCGGGCCGACGATCAGGTAATCGTACGGCTGTCCTTGGGCGTTGAAATAGAAATCAACGTAACGGCCGACGACCGCGCGGCGGCCGGACAAATAGACG
Organism: Pirellulales bacterium; assembly: GCA_035547635.1. Lineage (GTDB taxonomy): Bacteria > Planctomycetota > Planctomycetia > Pirellulales > JAICIG01 > JAICIG01. Next base: position 509 of record DASZUP010000104.1, on the reverse strand, counting down.
TCGAACACGAACGCCGGATCGACGATCAAGCGGGCCTCGGCCGGCAGATCGCGAAGCAACGCTTGCGTGAATTGCGGCTCGTTGTAGTTGATGTCCGACCAATGTTGCAGGTGCGCCAGCCAAGCGCGCAACCCGGCGCCAGGCAGCAGGGCCGCCAGCAGCAAGGCCCCGACCAGCAATCTTCCCCCGACGGCCCATCGGCCGTGCGCCAAGAACAAGTCGCTCAATTCCGCGACGGCATAGGCCAGGCAAAGAAACAACAGCGCTCCCGGATAACACCAATAGCCTTTGGTCGGGTGAGGGCCCTGAACGGCGGCAAGCAGATAGCAACTCGACCAGGCGAGAGCGACCAGCAAACGCGCTCCCGGCTGCCCGCGGCGCCAGGCCAACGCCGTCGCAGCCAGCAAGCCCCCGGCCATCAACGATAGTTGGATGGCTTGCGCATGCTCCAGCAACATCTCGGCATGATAGGCGAGCGATTCCCAAGGGACGAGCAACCGCCAAAGCAG
>DASZUP010000103.1:0-9749 GCA_035547635.1 Pirellulales bacterium | reverse complement strand
CCTGTGGCGGCTCGATCCGTCGAAGTCGCCCGCCTGGCGGCTGGTGATGGAGAAATCGCCCGACTCGCAGCACGCCGACTTGTACCTGGAGCCCAACGAGCTCGACGCCTTCGAGCAGCGGTTTGTCATTACCGTAGCCTACGGCGACGGCCAGACGGTCAAGACCGAAACCAAAGCCACGACGCATACCGACAACAAATTGAAGTCCGGCGCCCAGGCGGCCGACGACGCGGCGCCAAAAGGTCCGCCGACGGCGATCGTCTACGGCCGGGATCGCAGCCAGTTCAAAGGCGAGTTGCTCGCACTCGGCGAAGAATCGCTCGCGCTGCGCACGAGCTGGTCGGAGCGGTTCGAAGTTCCGCTGGTGCACGTCGGCGGCATCCGCTTTCCGGCGACGAGCGCCGCCGGCGCCGTGCAAAAGTTCGAAGCACGCCTGGCGGCGCCTAACGCCGAAGATGCGGCGCTCGTGCTCGGCAAGGAGCAGGGCCTGTCGATCGTCGGCGGTTCGGTCGGCGCTTTGAACGAAGGCAAGTTGAACTTCACCTTCGAAGGCCAGGTCCGTTCGATCAACCAGTCGCGGCTGGCCGGACTGGTATTCGCCGCGCCGCCCAAGCGTCGCTCGTCAGCTTCCGCCTACCAGGTGTTGCGATTGATCAACGGCGATCGGCTGGCCGGCGTCTGGACGGCCGCCGGCGACAAGGAACTGCAGCTCGAGCTGGCTTGGGGCAAGCAGGCCCTTCTGCCGCGTACGGCGGTCGAGAAGATCGAATTCCGCAACGGCAAAGTGACCTATCTCTCCGATCTCGATCCGGTCTCGGTCGAAGAGGTTCCCTACTTCGGCCGCAAGTTTCCGTATCGTCGCGACCGCGGCTTCGACGGCGGGCCGCTGAAGCTCAAAGCCAAGACTTATCCCAAGGGGCTGGCCGTCCATTCGCGTTCGGCGCTTGCCTACGCCCTGGACGGGCAGTACGTCTCGTTCAAGGCCGTGGTCGGCTTCGATGCCAGCGCCGGCGACCGGGGCCGCGTGGCGCTGCGCGTGCTGGGAGACGGCCGCGCGCTGTTCGAAACGGCCGACTTGCGCGGCACGGATGAACCGCTGGCCTTGGACGTGCCGATCGAGGGCGTCAACGAATTAACCCTGCTTGTCGACTTCGGCGAAGAAGAGGACACGGGCGATCGGGTGATCTGGGCCGAAGCGCGCGTGTTTCGGGGCGAGAGGAAGAAATAGGGAGTACGCGATGATGAAGCGGAACCGATCGAAGCCAGCAGTGAATTCTCGCCGGCGGGCCTGTTTGCTGGCGGCGCTGTGCGCGGCATGCGGCTTCGCGATCTGCTCGCCGGCCGTTTGTCCGGCGTTCGCAGCGGACGAGGAGGCGCCCGAATTTGCCATTCACGACTTCTCGCTGTGGGGTTTCGATCCGACCTTGGAACAGGCCAATCAAGTGCAACACTTTCCGAGCACCTTGCCGGGCGTGGTCGATACGCATCGCAGCCGGTCCAACGCAGAAGGCAAGATTGCGCCCTTCAGCCTGTTGACCTTCCACGGAGCAGAGATCAAGAACCTGGAGATCGACCTGCGCGTCCAATCAGGACGGTTTGTCTCCCATTGGCCGCCGGGCGAGTCCAAGAGCGGCCGCGTCCGCTGGCTCGACGTGATCGCTTCGCACGAAGCCGAAAAAGAGGGTCGGTTCGCCGCGGTCGACGCCCGGCACTGGTTCAACGCGGCCCGGCGGCTCGACTCGCTCTATCTGCGATCGGGCGCGCGGAACGAGCGGTTCATCCTCTACGACGCCGAGCTGAAGCTCAGCCAGCCGCTGCAGATTGCCGGCGGGCCGGAGCGTTACCAAATCTCCAGCCTGAGCAAAACGCCGCTGTACGACGTGCTTGTGATCGCCCCGGACGGAGAAAAATGCCGCGTCGGCTGGCTGGACGAACTGCCGGCGGCCAGGCCGCAACCCGTCAAGCCGGGCGGCGCCAAACCGGCGGCGAAGCCCGAACAGGCAAAGCCTGCAGAGGCAAAACCGGAAACGACCAAAGCGACGCCTCCGGTCGCAGCCAACAACCCGCCACAAGTCTTCACAGCGCCGCAGCCGGCGGAGAAAAAGGCTGCTACGCCGCAGCCCGCGGGCCAAGGCGCCGCCGCGGCGCAGGCGCCGGCGCTGGTCGGCGAGCCGGTTGAAATGAAAATGTCGGAGCCGCTGACCGCCGATGCGGAAGAGCTGAAAGCGGTGCGTCAAAAGCTGGCCGACAGCGTGCAGCAGCAGGGCTTCACCGAGAAGGAAGTCGAGTTGATCATGGACCGCGCGGCGCCGGCGATCTTCAACACCAAGGAACTGCTGGTCGTCTGCCGCTTGCCGGCCGACGCCATCGAGGAGCGGCTGCCGCTGGTCACCTACCCCGCCGCGCAAAAGACGATCCGCGTCGCCTGGGTCTGTTCGCGGAACGTCGATCCGAAGATCAAGGACGAGGTCAAGCAGCTCGTCGCCCAACTGGCAGCCGCTGACTACGCCGAGCGTGAAGCCGCGGAGAAGCGCTTGCTCGAACTCGGCCGGCTTGCCGTGCCCGCCTTGAAAGAGGCGCTGAAGTCCAGCGATCCTGAAGTCCAGTTCCGCGCCGAGCGTTTGCTCTTGGGCCAGGGCGAGAAGATCAGCGGGTGAAGACAGGATTGGCAAAAGTTCAGGGCAAAAAGATAAAGACAGGAATTGAGCTGCGTGCCAACTCGCGCGAACCGCGCGCCTTCTCTCTCCCTTTACCTTTCCCATCCCCTCGTCTTCATCTTTTTGCCATTCATTTTTTTGCCTTCACACGGCATCTTCCCGGAGGCTGGCGGTTTCGCTTATAGCTCGGCGCGCAATTTCGGAGTGATTCCACTGCGAGAGCCATCGCAACGCATCGCCGGCCATTCAAGCTTCAGACGAGACGCCTGACAATCGAAGCGTCTTCTCGTCGCGCCGCCTTTCGAAGTACTTGTCGAGCAGTTGTTCGAAGACCGAGCCGGCGGGCGAGATGCAGGCGAACAACGTGGCGCAGGATCTCAGCTTCAAGTCGTCCGGCGAACCGAAAATCTCATGCGCCGTTTTGCCCTCGACGCCGAGCGCGGCCTCGAAGCATTCCGTCAGCCGCGGTCCGAGCACTGGATGCTCTAGATACGCCCGCGCTTCGCCGAGGCTCTTGATCGCGTAGTGCTGAGCCGTCGAGCTGAATCCCAGGCCTGCGAACTGCGGAAACACATACCACATCCAATGCGATCGCTTCCGGCCGTTGCGGACCTCGGCGAGCGCCTGCGCGTAGTCTCCCTGTTGCGCCTCGATGAAGCGGTCCAGGTCGTGCGGATCGTGCCCGCCGCCAGATTCGTTTGCGTCCGCCATCCTTCGATCTCCCGTGCGTCGAACTGGCTGCTGCACGAAACAGCTTGCGCCGCGTGCAAAACCGCCATCGAATGGCGCCCTGCGCAATGAGCACTACGTTTGCCAGGAGGGCGCCGGGGCTCGCTATGTTGAATCATAGGAGCACTGAAGAAAAAGGGAACTCGCCGCACTGCCGCGGGAGCCGTCGAGCTGCATGTTCCGCATTCCGGCGCGCGCCGCATCCATTGGGTTGCCTCACGCGGCGGCTTTCATTCGCGGCGCGCCTGCGATAAGGCGGCCGGACCGCCACAAAACGGCGAACGGCTCGCCCCCCTCATGCGGCGACCGAGCGGCGACTTACAGACCGCTAACCCTATCCTCATCAACTTCTGACAAACGACTGCGATGATGCACCGCTTAAGCATCGGGAACACGCGCCAAGCGAGCGGGGCCGTGGCTTCCTCGCGGAGCATGAGATTGGGGAACAGCGATGACGCGGGAGTTGGAACTGACCTCGGAGTCGACGCTGGCGGATCTGCCGTTGCACGATTTTCAGGTGGAGGCAAACGTCGCCGGTGAGAACGTCGCAGCGGCCTTCGAAGCACAGCCCGAACTGCCGGGCGTGATCGTGCTCGACCGGGGCCGTGCGTTGGGCATGATCTCGCGCGAGAAGTTCCTGGAACGGCTCAGCCGTCCGTACGGGCTGGAAGTCTATATGCGCCGCCCGATTCAAGCCCTGGTCGACGCCGTTCGGAACCAGCATCTGGAACTGCCCGGCCGCTGCGGCATCCATGAAGCGGCCAGCGTGGCGCTCGATCGCCCGGCCGAACAGGTTTATGAACCGATCGTGGTCCGGTTGGCCGACGGATCGCTGCGATTGCTGGGCATTTATGTCTTGCTGCAGGCGCAATCGCGTCTGCTGGCGCTGGCCAATGAGACGATCCGCCGCCAGAAGGAATCGGCCGACGAGGCCAACTCCGCCAAGAGCCGCTTTCTGGCCAACATGAGCCACGAGATCCGCACGCCCATGAACGGCGTGCTGGCCATGGTGGAACTGCTGCTCGAAACGGACCTGACAAGCGAACAACGAGAGTATCTCGAAATCGTCAACTCCTCGGCCGAGGCGGTGTTGTGCGTGATCAACGACATTCTCGATTTTTCGAAGATCGAGGCCGGCAAGCTGGAGTTGGACGCGCAGCCGTTTTCGCTGCGCAACAGCCTGGCCGATATGCTCAAGCCGCTGGCATTGCGAGCGCACGCGAAAGGCCTGGAGTTGGCCTATCGCGTCCATCGCGACGCGCCGGACTTGCTGGCGGGCGATGCAGGGCGGCTGCGGCAGATCCTGGTGAACCTGGCGGGCAACGCCGTCAAGTTCACGCAGCAAGGCGAGATCACCCTCCGCGTCAGCACGCTGCAGCGCGGACCGGAGCGGGCCCTGCTGCAGTTCGCCGTCTGCGACACCGGCATCGGCGTTCCGGCGGACCGCCGCGACACGGTGTTTCAAGCCTTTGAACAAGCCGACGGCTCCATCACGCGTAAGTACGGCGGCACGGGGCTGGGCCTGGCCATCACCGCCAAACTGGCCGGGTTGATGGGCGGCCAGGCCTGGCTGGAAAGCGAGGAAGGGCGCGGAAGTCAGTTTTATTTCACCGCCCATTTCGCCTTGCCGCCCGGCGCGCCGTGCGAGCAAGCAGCGCAACCGGCCTGGCCCGCTGCGCGGGCGCTGGTGGTCGACGACAACGCGGCGGCTCGCGCCGCGCTGGCCGAACTGCTGGAAGAAGCCGAAATGACCGTGCTGGAGGTGGACGGCGCCGTCGAAGCAAAACGCGCGAATTGCGAAGCGGCCGACGCCGGCCGTCCGCTTTCGCTGATGCTCGTCGACGCGACGCTGCCTGGTGCGTCGGGCGTCAAGCTGGCGGAAGAACTGCAACGAGATCATCCAGGAGACGAATTACCGTGCATCGTGCTGATGTCGCCGGGCCATCCCGGTCATCATGCCCGCAGCCGAACATTGCGCCGCGCGGCCTATGTGACCAAGCCCGTCAAACCGGCCGATCTCTACCGCGCCATTGGCGAAGCGCTGGAAGGGCCGTCGGCTCACGCATCTGTGGCGGCGACCGCGCCGCTGGACGAGGCTGCAGGGCTGCCGCCGTTGTGCATCTTGCTGGCCGAAGACGGCATCGTCAACCAGACGGTGGCCTGCCGGCTGCTTGAGAAACGAGGTCACTCGGTTCACGTCGTCGATAACGGCCGGGCCGCCGTCGACGAGTTGGAGCGAAATGCCTTCGACGTGGTGTTGATGGACGTGCAGATGCCCGAACTCGATGGCTTTGCAGCGACGGCGGCCATTCGCCAGCGCGAGCGAACCGCTGCGCGGCGAACTCCGATCATCGCCATGACGGCCCATGCCATCAAAGGCGACCGCGAGCGCTGCCTGGCCGCCGGCATGGACGGCTACGTTTCCAAGCCGATCCGCAGCCGGGAATTGTTCGCCGCCCTCGCCGAAGCGTTGGTCATTCAGCCAGCGCCGGCTGACACTGCCGTCGCGCAGCGCGTCGTACCGCCTCCAGCGTCGGCCGGGTTGATCGACTGGAGTGCAGCGCTCGACCAGGCTGCGGGCGACCGCGACTTGATGCGGGATCTGGTGGAGGTCTTCCTGGAAGAAAAGCCGCGGCTGCTGGCGCAAATTCGAGACTCGCTGGAAGCGGCCGACGCCGCCGTCTTGCAGCGAGCGGCGCACACGCTCAAAGGCTGCCTGCAGCACCTGGCCGCCGCGACCGCCGCCGAATCGGCCGCCGCTTTGGAGCTGCTCGGCAAGTCCGGACGCCTCGACCAGGCCCCCGCCGCCTTCAACGAATTACTCGTGCAGCTCGAACTGCTCGACGCCGAATTACTGGCCTTTCAGTAGGCGTTGGCCGTCAGGCATCCGACTCGACGCCACAGGATGCTTGGCGCGAACGCGACTCGATACGTGCGGGTGTTGTCGTCGCCTTCCCGCCCCTGAGAGATTTCCGGCGGCGCCATTTTGTCTCCGCGCCGGTTGTAGACAAAAAGCCGAAGAGAGTAGACAGTAGACGGCAGTCAGGGACACAGCGGACCAGGTTCCCATTTCCGACTTCCGACTCCCCCTTCACATGCTCGCCGTCTCGATCCTCTACAACGAACCTGTTTTGCCGCCGGATCACCCCGATTGGGCTTCGGAGGCGGGCGTACTGGAAGCCGTCGAGGCCGTTGAAGCGGCGCTGGCCAAACGGGGACATCGCGTCCGGCGGCTGCCGGTGACCGGTTCGCCGGCCGCGCTGGCGACGGCCTTGCAAAGTTCGCCGTGCGACGTAATCGTCAATCTGTGTGAAGGCCTGCAGGGCTCCGGCGCCGGCGAATCGCAGGTGGCCGGATTGCTGGAACTGTGCGGCGCCCCGCATACCGGGGCAGGTTCCGAGTGCCTGTCGCTGGTTCGCGACAAGGCCGTGACCAAGTGGCTGCTGCTAGGCGCCGGACTTCCGACGGCCGCGTTCCAGCGGATCGGGGACGAACCTTTGCCGCAGGCGGCGCTAGCCCGTTTGCTCGCAGCCGGTCCAGTGATCGTCAAGCCGGCCCGGGAAGACGCCAGCCTGGGCATCGGCCCGGCCAGCGTGGTGACGGACATGTCTGCGCTGGAGCGTCAGATTGATGAAGTCCGGCAACGTTACGGCCAAGCCTTGGTCGAGCAGTTCATTGCCGGGCGGGAGTTCAACGTCGGGTTGCTGGCCTTGCCAGAGCTGCAAGCCTTGCCGCTGGCGGAGATCGAGTTCGGCCAGCAAACCAGCCAGCCCTGGAAGTTGGTGACTTACGATGCCAAGTGGACGCCGGAAAGTCCCGACTATGGCGGCACGCCCGTGCGTTGCCCGGCCGACGCGTCGCCCGAGTTGGCCGCCGAGCTCGCTCGCGTTTCGCTGGCGGCGTTCCGGCTGACCGGCTGCCGGGATTACGCCCGGGTTGACTTGCGCGTCGACGAGCAGGACCGCGTGTTCATCCTGGAGATCAACGCCAATCCCGACATCAGCCCCAGCGCCGGTTTGGCCCGGGCCCTTCGCGTCGGCGGCGTCAGCTATGAGGAGTTCATCGAGCGGCTCGTACAAACCGCCGCTCGCCGCGGCCGCTGTCCTTAGAAAACAGCCCCGTTTACAGGGGGATTATTTCGGTTTTTGGGGAACTCACGGCTGGAGCAAGGCGTCCCACCCGAATATCCGGCTGCGTTTCGTGCCCCGTCTCAATCAAAAACGAGGGTGGTCCCATGCGAAGAATGCTGCTATTGCCGCTTTGTCTTCTCTGCTCCGTGGTCGTCGCCGATGACGGGGGTGAGACGCTCCGGTTCTACTTGTCCAAGTCGGACGTGGTGGCGCTCGGCAAGTTCGCGTCCGAGCCGATCGGAGAGAGTTCTGAACAGGGAGTCGTTCACTACCAGGCGGACTTCAAGATCGCTCGCTTGATCAAGGGAGAAAAGTCGGGCGAATGCGCCGCCGGCGGCACGATCTGCGTGAACTGCCTGCGATTTGAATCGTCTCCCGAGGAGCGGCCGGCGCAACTTCAACAAGGCGGCAACGCGATCCTATTCTTGAAATGCGTCTCGAATGGCGATGGGCGGAAGCCGCTTCCGTCGTATGTCACGGTCGATCCGTGGTTTGCCATCCAGCCGCCGCAAGCGGCAATGGCCGATGCTTTGGCCCGACTCACGGATGCCGAGATCCCTGGCGCCGCGACCGCACAGCCCCGCCCTGCAAAGCCGAAGCCCACTCGGAGCGTCCCCACGAGCCTAGCAGGAGAGTGGCGGCTGCTGCTGCCGGCCGGTTTTGAACATCACGTGCGACTCGAATCGGCCGAAGGTAAACGATATCGGCTGGAACCGTCGGGTTTGAATTTCGGCGGATTGTACGAAGTCCAAGAGGATCGCCTTGTCGGCCTGGCATCAAAAAGGCCCGACCGCGGAAGCTTTGCCTGGAAGATTCAAAGTCCCTACCTGCTGACGCTCGTGAAACAGCCTCACGGGACCGGTTCCGATTATTCCGGCGCGGTATTGTTTCGGCCATCGCCGCAGGGTTTGATCAAGAAGTGACGGGACTGCGGGAGATTACAGGGCAAATCCTCAGCCGCGGAGCGGAGACAGGCGGTAGCCAGGCTGGCGTAAGCCTGGCTACAGCCTTTCGTCCCTACGGGACTGACCAATGGGCAAGCCAACGCGCGGGTTCCCGCACGGGAACGTGGGAAACGGGACGTAATTGAGCCTCGCTGACGCGGCCGCGCCGGATAGTCGTTCAACGTCACCAGGGGACTAACGTCCCCCGCTCGCCATGGGCGAGCGTTCGCAAGTTCTGCCCCGTGCCTCAAGTGGTGACGGCGATGTTGTCGCGGTGGACGACTTCTTGATAGGGGCAGTGACCGAGCGCGGCGGCGATGGCCTCGGTCTTCAAGCCCTTGATTCTGAGTACGTCGGCGCAGCCGTAGTTGCTCAGGCCGCGGGCAAACTCAATGCCGCTGGCGTCGCGCAGCGAAACGACGTCGCCCTTGTTGAAATTTCCCGCGGCGTCGACCACGCCGATGGCCAGCAGGCTGCGGCCTTGCTTCTCGATCGCCTGCCGGGCGCCGTGGTCCAGCACCAGATGGCCGCGCGGCTGCGCCGTAAAGCCGATCCAGCGTTTCCAGGAAGGAATCGACAACCCCTGAGCGACCACCAGCGTGCCGACGGTTTCTCCGGCCAGGATCCGCCGCAACGTGCCGGGCGTGCGGCCGTTGGCGATAATGACGTTCTCGCCGGCCATCGTGGCGATTCGCGCGGCGGCCAGTTTGCTGGCCATGCCCCCTTTGCTCAGCCCGGTCAGCTTGTCGCGAACGAGAGCAAAAACCGATTCGTCCAGTTTGGTGATCGTAGGGATCAGCCTGGCGCCTTCGCTGCGCGGGTCGCCGTCGTATAAGCCGTCGACGTCGGAGAGCAGGATCAACAGCGGAGCGCGGATCAGGTTGGTGACCATGGCCGCCAGGCGGTCGTTGTCGCCAAAAGTGGTCTGCAACTCTTCCACGCTGACCGTGTCATTCTCGTTGATGATCGGCACCGCGCCGTATTCCAACAGCGTGAGGATCGTATTGCGGACGTTGAGATAGCGCGTGCGGTCGTCGAGGTCGTCGGCAGTCAGCAGAATTTGGGCAGCGTGGCGCTGGAAGGCGCGGAGCGAGCGGTCGTAGGTCTGCACCAGGCAACTCTGGCCGACGGCCGCCACCGCCTGCAGATGGGCCAGGTCTCGCGGGCGCTCGGTCAGGCCGAGCAGGCCCATGCCGGCCCCGACTGCGCCGGAACTGACCAGCGCCACCTTGCGGCCCGACTCCAGGATTTCATGCAGCTCCTCGGCCAGCGCGGCGATTCGCTGTTCG
>DASZUP010000102.1:0-11923 GCA_035547635.1 Pirellulales bacterium | reverse complement strand
CGCCGACGGATTGACTTGCGACGGCGCGGCGGCTCCCGCCGCGCCGACGACAGTCTTCTCCGGCGCGCCGGGCGTTTTCACGATGCCCAGATCGGCCACCTTGATAATGCCATGCCGGCTGAGCAGCAGATTGTCGGGCTTGATGTCGCGATGCACCATGCCCTGTTCATGGGCGAAAGCCAGTCCCCGGGCCGCTTGCAGCACGTAGCCCACGGCGACCTCGGCGTCGAGTTTGCCCTCGCGCTTCAGCAGATCGGCCAGCGATTGCCCCTCGACGAATTCCATGCTGAAGAAGTTGGTGTCGCGCTGGGCGCCGATATCGTGGATCTGTACGACGTTGTGATGGTTCAACTGGGCCGCCGCATAGGCTTCGCGCGTGAAGCGAGCGACAAAGATCGGGTCTTTGGCCCATTCAGGCCGCATGACCTTGACGGCCACGTTGCGATCCAGCGACATCTGGCGCGCCAGGTAAACGGCGCCCATGCCGCCGCGCCCCAGTTCCTTGACCATCTGGTAACCTCCCAACGTCGCCGGCACGTCGTCCAGTCGCGAAGTCCCGACGTCGCTGGCCAGGGAAAACCCGGTCGTCGCGTCCCCGCCGGCCGGCTGTTGCGAACCTGCGGAAGCGGGCGCCGTCGTCGCGTCCAGCTCGGCGGGCCCGCCGGGAGAAAAGGCCGCCGTCGCTTGCGTCGGGGCGTCGTTAGCTGCCGGCGGAAGTTGCGTTTCGGCCAGCGCGCCGGCGGCGGCTTGCGGCGCCATCGTCGGCGCCTCGCCGGAAGTTGGTCGCGCCGCAGCGGCCAGTGCGGGCGCCGTGGCGCCGGCGGCCGGTTTGGCAATCGTCTCGGTTTCCGCAGCGCTGCTCTCCGGCAGTGCGGCCGCGATTGGGGCAACCGACGGATTGTCGCTGACCTTGAGGCTGAAGCGCTTGGCGCATTTCGGACACTTCGGCTGGTAGCGCCCCGGCTTGGGCTCTTTCAACTGAATGACGGTTCCGCAATAAGGACAGGCGATCGCCATGGCGACCTCGCTTTCTGCGACGAGTGATAAGCAGGATCAGCGGGATGATCACGGAGAATGAGGAAAACCGAAACAAATCAAAGAATTGCATGGTATTAGCTTATCCACCCCATCGGGCGCCGCAAGCAAGCCCTCAAGAAGTAACCGATTCCTCACAGAGCAGCTGCGCCGGCCCATAACCGCCTAGCGGCCGCAGGGACACGGCGTGGAAGAAGGGATGCCAGGCTGACGCGGCACAAAGGCGGCGAGGGGCGGACACGCTCAGCCGGACCAATCAGCAGGAGCGTCTGACGCCGGAGAGACGGCGCGAGGGCTGAACTTTGCAAGGCGGCGCCGAGAGGAAAATGGCCGCCCGGCGACGAAAGAAAAAGAGCGTGGCGGCCGTACGTCGCCTTCAACGTCTGAAACAATCCAACGGCGCGGCAGCCGCCCGGTTCCCCGTCGTTTGGCCTGCGGACGATCAATCCCAGCCGTCGTCGGCGCTTTTCTGGGAGTAAATCGGCATGTAACGGTAGTAGACTTCCAGCGTCATGGTCGCCATGGAAGTGCTATACAGGCGCCCGGCTTGCTCAGAGCCATGTTCGCCGGTGAAGAACCAACTGCCGGTCTCGTGCCCTTTCTTGCTCTGCGTTTGTACGAGGGTGTCTCGCATCTTCGTATTCCAGGCCGTCCACAGCGGGCCGTCCGGTCCGTCGAACTGGTGCATGACCTGGGAGGCGTAGTAATTGAAATACATGTTGGCGGTTCCCTTGGCGCTGATCTGCGGGCCCATCTTGGCCAACCGCTTCACGCCCCGATCCAAGGCGGGATTCGCCTTTTCCCAACCCATGTACATCCGGGAAATCAAGCCCACGGCGCTGGTCGCGGCGCCCGGGCCGGGACTGGTGTAACCGTACTGCGAACCCTCGTCGGCCTGGACCGAGTCGAGGAATTTGGTCGCGCCTTTGACCACCGAGGGGGGCACTTGCAAAAAGGCCAGGTGACCGCTTTTCAGCGCCATGAGCTGCCAGCCCACGGCCGATGTGTCACCAGGCTGCCGGGGACTGTACCGCCAGCCGCCCCCGACCGGATCCTGAGCATAAACGATGAAGTTCAGCGCCGCCTGCGCGGGCGCCGCCAGATCCCTGTCTTGGGTCATGGCATAAGCCTCGCACAGGGCGATCGAACAGATGCCATGGCCGTACATGTTGCCGCCGCCGGCGGTCATATCGCCCCCGTTCGGCGTGACCTTCATGTTCCGACCGAGATAGTACAGGCCGCCTCGGACTGTCTCTTTGTACTTGCCTTGCTTGTGCGTCTGGCCCGCGCCCAGGAACGGAAGCAGCGCCAGACCGGTTGCCGCCAGCCGGGCGTTGACCAGCTTGCCCGGATCTCCGCACCGCCCGTTGCACTTGCCGCCGCGATGATCGAAGCTCCAACTGCCGTCGCCATTCTGATGTTCAGCGAACCACCTCAAAGCCGCGGCCACCGCCGCTTCGCTGGCCTCATTGCCCCCGTTGGCCGCCGCAAGTTGCTTGCGCTTGTTCGGATCGCCGCGCCCGGCAAGTCCCTTGCCGTCAACCGCCCCGATGGTATTCAGCAAGTCGGTGTTGGCCGTGGTCGGCTGGCCAAAGTCAGCCAGTGCAATCGCACTGGCTTCCGGGGCTGGGGCGTCGTTGGCATCGATCGCATCGAGCGGCTCGATATCGGACACGTTCTCCACCGGTTCGTTCGTAATCGCCTCCGTCTCAGGCAACTCCATATCGACCGGCATTTCCGTCGGCAATTCCAGCTCTTCTTCGAGGATTTCGGTCTTTTCGCCCGCCACGGCGACGAGATCTCGAAACTGTTCCTTGACCTTCTGCGGCATGACCAGCAAGCCGAACAGCAGCAAGACCACCATGTGGACGATCAGGCTGATCAACCAGGCGGGGGCCAAAGTCACAAATGAGAGCGAGCCGATCTTTTCCAACTCTTCGATCTGCTGCAGCGCAGAACTCGGCTGCTTCGGCTGCCGCTGCACGGTTTTCTTGGCGGAAGTCTTACCAGCGGGAGCGGCGGCAGTCTGGCTGGTTGCTGCGGCCTGGGCGGCCGGGCTGCCGGCGGCCTGTTTCGACTTGGATTGCGGCGCGCCGGCTTTCCCCTGGGCGGCGCCGCCATTTTGATTCTGCGCGGGGGCCGATTTTCCCGCGGCCGGTGCGCGCGGATTCGCTTTGCCGGTGGGCGTAACAGGCAAATTGGGAGGAGCAATTTCCAGCTTGCTGTCGGGTGAGTCGGTCGCCACTATAGGTCGGCTCCGAAAGGCGTTGCGATAAAGAGCTGATCACACTCCAAGGTACTGATTTTCTCAAGAGATGCAAGAAAATCTCCCCCGGAGGAGGGCGTCAAAGAAAGCCGCCCTTCCCAAATATTCTGCCCCAGCCCCCATTTTCATCATTAACTATACGACTTTTCCGGCTTCAAATGCCATCCCCCTGCCGCCCGGCCCATGCCGAAAACTGGGGCTGGCGGAACCGCACCGAATCGCGTTACAATTGCCCAATTCGGCGGACCGCAGCCGTCCCGGCCGGATGCCTGCTGAACCGAATCCGTTGTCGAGGAGCGCCTGAGCAATGGCCAAGAGCAAGAAAAAGGTCGAAACCATGTTTCTCGTCTGCGAGGAGACGGGCGACTACAACTACACCATTCGCCGCAAGACGGGCGGGGAAAAGCTGAAGCTGAGCAAGTACTGCCCTCGGCTGCGCAAGCACACCCTGCACGTCGAAAAGAAGAAGTAAGCGCGCCGCCGAGCGACGTGGATCGCAATGACCGCCAGGATTCAGGACGATCATGGCCAAGCAGTGGCGAATTCATGCCCACGATTCCGCCCGGATTGACGCTCTAGCCCGCTCGGCGGGCATCTCGCCCGTCGTCGCCCGGTTGCTGATTTGCCGCGGACTGCATGATCCGGTGCAGGTTCGCAGCTTTCTCGAGCCCAAGCTCAGCTCGCTGCGAGAGCCCGGCGAACTGCCGGGGGTCGAGGCGGCTGCCGAGCGGATCACGGCCGCCATCCAGGCCCGGCAGCGGATCGTCATCTATGGCGATTACGACGTCGACGGCATGTCGGCTACCAGCCTGCTCGTCGGCTGCCTCAAGCTGCTCGGCGCCGATGTCGGCTACTACGTGCCGCACCGGCTCGAGGAAGGCTACGGGCTGAATCACGATGCGCTGCGGAACCTGGCCTCGCAAGGCGCCCGGCTGGTGATCACGGTCGATTGCGGCGTGGCCAGCGTGAGCGAAGCGGAAACCGCGCGCGAGATCGGGCTCGACTTGGTGATCACGGACCATCATGAGTTCGGCGAGCAACTGCCGCAGGCGGCGGCGATCGTCCATCCGCGGCTTCCCGGAAGCAACTATCCTTTTGCCGGCCTGAGCGGTTCCGGCGTGGCCTTCAAGCTGGCCTGGGCCTTGTGCCAGCAGGCCAGCGGCGCCAAGAAGGTCGGCGAAAGGATGAAGGAGTATCTCCTCTCGGCCATCGGCCTGGCCGCGTTAGGAACCGTGGCCGACGTCGTGCCGCTGGTCGACGAAAACCGAGTGCTGGTGCAGCACGGACTGGCGAGCTTGAAGCAGCGTCCCGGGCTGGGAATCGCCGCGCTGATGCGGCTCGCCGAGCTCGACAAGAAGCCGCGGCTCGACAGCGACGACATCGGTTTCACGATCGCCCCAAGATTGAACGCCGCCGGCCGGCTGGGCCAGGCGCAACTGGGCGTGGAACTGCTGAGCACCACGTCGCCCGAACGGGCCAGCGCCCTGGCCGAATACCTCAGCGAACTCAATGGCAGCCGGCAAAGTCTGGAGCGTAGTATCTACCTGGCCGCCAACAAGCAGGCCCAGGAAGAGTACGACGTCGATCAGGACTCTGCCCTGGTGCTGGCCGATCGCGGCTGGCATCCGGGCGTGATCGGCATCGTCGCCGGCCGGCTCGCGGAAAAGTTTCATCGGCCGGTGGTCCTGGTGGCGCTCGACGAGCTGGGCGTCAAACCGGGCGTCGGCTCGGCCCGCAGCGTGCCGGGCTTCAACCTGCACGAGGCGCTGGCCAACTGCACGCAGCACCTGCTCAGTCACGGCGGGCATGCGGCTGCCGCCGGTTTGAAAATCGACGAGACGAATCTCGAAGCGTTCCGTTCCGATTTCTGCGAATTTGCCGCCAGCGGCATCTCGGCCGAGCAGCGCGTGGCGGAGTTGTGGATTGACGCCGAAGTCGGCTTTGGCGAATTGTCGCTGGCCAGCGTGCTGGAACTGGAGCGGCTCGCTCCGTTCGGGCACTCGAACCCGCGGCCGCTGCTGTGCGCTACCGGAGTCACGTTGGCCGGTGCGCCGCAAAGAATGGGCGGGGGCGGCCGTCATCTGTCGCTCAAACTGTCGCAGCACGGAGCAACGCTGCGCGGCGTGGCGTTCGGCGGCGGCGATTGGGCCGAGGAACTGGCCGAAGTCGAGGGCCCCCTCTCCGTGGCCTTCCGGCCGGTGATCAACGAATTTCGCGGCCGCCGCAACGTCGAACTGCACGTGGCCGATTGGCAGGCCGCTCAACCGGCGCCGGCCGTATAATGCGGGCATGAACGCCGAACTCCAACTTGCCAAGCGCAAGATGCTCCGCGAACATCTGCGCCGCCGCGGCATTCATGACCGCCGCGTGTTACAGGCCATTCAGGATACGCCGCGAGAACGGTTCGTGCTTCCGGAAGCCGAAGAGCAGGCTTATGCCGATACGGCGCTGGGGATCGACTGCGGGCAGACGATCAGCCAGCCGTACATTGTGGCATTGATGACCGAAGCGTTGAATCTGACGGGTTCGGAGAAGGTGCTGGAGATTGGAACCGGCAGCGGTTACCAGACGGCTCTGCTTGCGGCGCTGGCGGCCCGGGTCGTTTCGATCGAGCGTCATGCAGAGCTTTCCGCGCAAGCGGGCCGGCGTCTGGCCGAGCTGGGTTGCTCGAATGTCCGTCTGGAAATTGGCGACGGTACGCGAGGGTGGCCCGAGGAGGCGCCGTACGATCGGATTCTCGTCACGGCCGCCGCCGAAGCTTGCCCTCCTGCCCTGCTGGAGCAGTTGGCTGAAGGAGGCGTGCTGCTCATGCCGGTCGGAGGTCCTGGCGATCAGGACCTGGTGCGCTGGGAGAAACGCGGCGGCAAGCTGGAACGGCAAAGCCTGGGCGGTTGTCGCTTCGTGCCGCTGGTTGGCGACTTGCCCGCAGGAAAATAAGGCCGAAGAAAAAAGACAGGCCGGACAAACCTGTCCGACCTGTCTTGGCATGCAAGTGACGAAGATTTGCAGCGAAGACCTGCTTCGCTTACTTCTTCGCGGCAGCGTAGCGCTCGGCGACGGCCGACCAGTTGATGACGTTGAAGAAGGCCGCCACATAGTCAGGGCGGCGATTCTGATAGTGCAGGTAGTAGGCATGCTCCCAGACGTCGCAGCCCAGGATCGGCGTGTTGCCGTGCATCAGCGGGCTGTCCTGATTGGGAGTGCTCTCGACGACCAGCTTGTTGTTCTTGTCGACGCTCAGCCAGCCCCAACCGCTGCCGAAGCGGCTGATTGCCGCCTTGGAGAAGGCGTCTTTGAAGGCATCGAAGCCGCCGAGATCCGCCGTGATGGCGTCGGCCAAGGCGCCGCTGGGCGTTCCGCCCGCGTTCGGGCCCATGATGGTCCAGAACAGCGAGTGGTTGGCGTGACCGCCGCCGTTATTGCGGACCGCGGTGCGGATGTTTTCCGGCACCTTGTCGATGTTGCGGCACAGATCCTCGACGCTCTGCTTGCCCAGGTCGGAGTCGCCAAGAGCGTTGTTGACGTTATTCACATACGCCGCATGGTGCTTGTCGTGATGGATTTCCATCGTGCGGGCGTCGATGTGCGGCTCGAGCGCGTTGAAAGCGTACGGCAACGGCGGAACGGTATAAGCCATGGCGTCTGATCCTCCTGGCAAGCGTTTTTTTTGCGGCGATTTTCGACCGGATTGAATGACTGCGCGAAGCATACCCGATTCGCCGCAAATGGGCAATTGGCCGAGCTTCGCCGACGCAACACGCACGCAAACCGGTGAAGCACTTAGAGCTGCCGGAGGAGATCAGTAAAACGCCTCGCTGCTTCGAAAAAAAACCTCACCCGGTAGTTCAAGATGCGCGAGACGCCGACATCCGGGCGGCGAATTTCGATGTGAGCGGCGGCTAGCGACCATCCGAGTCGCAAGGTCCGAAAAAAGTCAAAATGCAAAATGCAAAACGCAAAATGAAAAATTGGAGAGCTTGCTCGCCATTTTTGGCGTTTTGGCGTCACCGCAGTACGCCAATCGCTGGCTCCGTTGCGGTGGCGGAAGACCGCCCGTGCGGCTGCAAGTCGAGGATCACTTTCCAGTCTCGAACTGCGTACAGCACGCTCAGGGACTTTGGCATTACGACGGTTTTGCTGTCCGCGGCGGCAGTCCGAGCGTCCGTCGTTCGCTTTCCCAGAAACCTTCGGTAATGGCGACCGAGGGACCGGAATTCACGCCTTCGAGCAAGGCAGCCTCTAGCGCTTCGCCGCTCTGACGTTTACGTTCCGCATCAATGAGCGTCAAAACGTAGTCGCTCGGCGTGTTCCCGCTTGCGGCAGCCTGAGCTTCGACAACTGCCTTGAGGGCGCCAGAGACTGAAATATCAAGCGAATCTGTTTTCATGCATGAAATCGACGTTCAATGAATGCGCTGGCCTGGTACGGCGCCGCTGTCGGGGCTGAGCAGAAAAATGTCGGCGCCGCCGGGGCCGGCCGCCACGACCATGCCTTCGCTCACGCCGAACTGCATCTTCCGCGGCGCCAGGTTGGCGACCACGACCACCAACCGGCCGACGAGTTGCTCCGGCGGATACGCGCTCTTGATGCCGGCGAACACGTTGCGCCGCTCGTCGCCTCCCAGGCTCAGCGTGAGCTGCAACAGTTTCTTCGATTTCGGCACTTCCTCCGCCGCCAGCACGCGGGCCACGCGCAAGTCGACCTTGGCGAAATCATCGAAACTGACCGTCGGCGCCAGCGGTTCGGCCTGCAAGGCTTCAAGGCCGTCTTGCATTGCTTCGGGCGAGGGTGCAGCGGCAGCCGGCGCCTCTTCGCGGCTGGCTTCAATCATGGCTTCAAGTTGTTTGAGTTCGACGCGCTGCATCAGGTGTTCGAAATCGCTGACCGGCGTGCCGACAAGCGGCTCGCTTGCTTCACTCCACAACTCGATCGGCTTGTTCAGCAGCCGGCCGACCTGCTCCGCCAGCTTAGGCAAGACGGGCGCCAGGTAAACCGTCAACTGCCGGAACAAGTTGAGCGCCACCGTGCAGACCTGCTGCAACTCGTCCGCCTTGGATGGGTCTTTTCGCAACGTCCAGGGCGTGCGATCTTCGACGTATTTATTCGCCCGATCGGCCAGGGCCATGATCTGCCGCATGGCCTTGTTGTAATCGCACGCTTCGTAGGCGGCGGCGATGGCGGCGCCTTCGGCCGCTGCGTCGGCGAACAGCCCGCCATCGTCAGGATACTTGGCGGACAGTCCTGTCTCGCGCACGAACCGGGCCGTGCGGCTGGCCAGGTTGACCAGCTTGCCGACCAGGTCGCCGTTGACCTTGGCCACGAACTCTTCGGGGCTGAGATCCAGGTTGTCGAGCTTCGGCGTCAACTTGGTGGCGTAGTAATAACGCAGGTAGGCCGGGTCGAGATGTTCCAGGTAGGTGGAAGCCCGGACGAACGTCCCCTTGCTCTTCGACATCTTCTCGCCGCCCACCGTCAGGAAGCCGTGGACGTGGACCATGGTCGGCAGGTTGAAGCCCGCCGTTTTGAGCATCACGGGCCAGAACAACGTGTGAAAGTAAGTAATGTCCTTGCCAATGAAGTGATGCACCTCCGCCGAGCCGTCGCGCCACCAATGGTTGAAGTCTTCGCCCGTTCGGGCGCACCACTGTCGGCTGGAGGCAATGTAGCCGATTGGCGCGTCGAACCAGACGTACCAATACTGCCCCGGCGCGTCGGGGATTTCGAAACCGAAGTAGGGCGCCGGCCGCGATACGTCCCAGTCACGCAGCGGCTCGGCCAGAAAGGCGCCTTTCAGCCAATGAGCGACGTCCGGATGCAAGTGCTTGCCGCTCTGCGTCCATTCATCCAGAAAACCGTGCATCTGCTCGGTGGTCACGAACAGGTGGGGCGCTGAGCGCAATTCGGGCTTGGCGCCCGTGAGTGTGCTGACGGGATCGATCAATTCGCTCGGGCTGTAGGTGCTGCCGCACTTCTCACAACTGTCGCCGTACTGATCGGGCGATTTACAAATCGGACAGGTCCCTTTGACGAACCGGTCGGCCAGAAACGTTCCTGCCTCGGGATCGTAGAGTTGCGTCACGTCGCGCTCGGAGATCAATCCCGCTTTCCGCAACGCGGCCCAGATCTCGCCGCACAACTCCCGATTCTCCGGGCTGTGCGTGCTGCCGTAGTTGTCGAAGACGATATCGAAGCCAGCGAAGTCTCGCTGGTGGGCCGCCTGCATGTCAGCGATCAAAGCCTCTTCGCTGCGGCCCTCCTGCCGGGCCCGGATCATGATCGCCGTGCCGTGCGTGTCGTCGGCGCAAATGTAGATGCAGCGATTGCCGGCCAACCGCTGAAAGCGGACCCAGATGTCGGTCTGGATGTACTCCACCAGATGGCCGATATGGATATGGCCATTGGCGTACGGCAAGGCGCTGGTGACGAGAATTCGACGTTGGCTCATAAAGGCTCCCTCAGGCAAGACGCGCTCCGCCGGCCGGCGGTTCGGCCCCTCTCTCGATTCTTAAAACGCGAGAGCGGCCCGGCATTGTAACCGGTTTGGCCGCAACGAGTCAGGGCCAGAGGGAATCACTTCTGAAAGAGGGCGTGCTGCGGATCGCCGCCGGAAATCAGGTAGGCCAGCAGATCGAGAATCTCGTCCTTGGTCAGCGGGCCGAGCAGGCCGGTCGGCATGGGCGAGACCTTTGACGGTTCGATGCTGGCCACTTCCTTGCGGTCGATGGCCTGCTGCTGGTTCGGATCGGCCGGGTCGGTGTTGAGCATGATCCGGTCGCCGTTCAGGTTGACGATCATGCCTTGATAGGCCTCTTCGTCGTGGGTGATGATCACCATCGACACGAATTGCTCGTTGATCACTTTGCTCGGATGGAGGATCTGATCGAGCAGGTCGCGCGGAGAGAAACGCCGACCGGCGGCGGTCAGGTCGGGGCCGGTCATGCCCCCTTCGTTGGCAAAGCGATGACAGGCGAAACAGGCCGCCGCTCCGAACATCTTGCGGCCGTTCTCAAAGTTGCGCTGCTTCAGGTCCGACTGCGCCGCAAGCGACAATTCGTCGAGCTTCCATTCGGTCTTCGGGCGTCCCGCAAACACCGAAGCCAGACCTTCGAGCGGCGATTTTCTCACGGCGCGTTCGGCCAGCACGTCTTTCAATTCGAGCTTTTCCGCGTCGCTGAGCGTGCCGATGGCGTCGTTGCGGATGAACTCAATGAACTTGTCGAAGCTGGCGCCGCCTCGCATACTGCTGGCCGCCTTGATCAGCCAGCGGAAATAGGCCGTGCGGCTCTCGGTCGTCCAACCTGCCTTCAACATCCGCAGCGAACGGGCGTATTCGATCTGCTCCTCTTGCGTCGGGGCCCTTTCAATCAACGCCAGCGCCTTGGCGGCGACCGTCGGCGACTGCAGATAGACGAGCGTTTCGCACAGCAGCCAGTTCAGCTCGCGACTTGCAGCAGGGAACTGCGGATCGAGCTTGGCCAGCAGTCGTTCCATGTCGGCGTCATCCGGACGGCCGAAGCGAACCAGCACGATTTCGATCGCCCGAACGTACGTCAGCCGCTGTTCGTTGTTGAGCTTGTTCCAGTCGAGCTTCTCCAGCGCCGCCAGCAATTGGGCCTGCAGGCCGTGATCGACCGGCGGATCGCTCTCCTGGCGATGCTGCGGATCGATGCCCGCGACTCTCGCCAGGGCCAACAACGCTTCGACCTGTTTGGCCGAATCGGGCTCTTGCAAAGCCTTGTCGGCCCAAGCGGCAAATGGCTGATGTTCGATAGCCGTTCGCGCGGCCCAGCGCACGAAGCGGTCCGGGCTGCCCAAGTGCGGCCAGGCCGTCGCTACGGCGTCAGGGTCCTGGCGGCCGTGGAACGCTTCCAGCCGGCGCCGCAACTCGCTGTCCGCGTTGGTCGTCGGCGCTACCGGCGCGGGCGCCGTCGACTCCTCGCCGACGTACGTCACGCGATACAGGCCCGATTGCACCTTTCGGCCGCCGATGGCGAAGTACATGGCGCCGTCGCCCGGATTGATGATCGCATCGGTCAACGGCAGCGGGGTTCCGGAAACGAACTCTTCCTTGGTCGCCGTATAACTGGCGCCGGAGGGCTGGAGATGCACGGCGTACATCTTGCCCCAGCTCCAGTCGAGAACGAACAAGGCCTGCTGGTACTTAGCCGGGAACTTCGCCCCGTAGCCGAAGGTCATGCCGGTTGGCGAGCCCGGGCCGATATTCAACACCGGCGGCAGGTTGTCGGGATACCACTCCGGCCGCTTGCCGGCGCCGTTGCGCCATCCGAACTCGCTGCCGCTGACCACGTGGCAGATGCGCGTCGGCCGATACCATGACGTGTTGAAGTCGTACTCCATGTCGGCGTCGTAGGTGAACAGTTCGCCGTCGCTGCGAACCGCGGCGTCGAAAATGTTGCGGTAACCCGACGAGACGACTTCGAAGTTCTTGCCGTCGGGCGTGACCCGGTAGATGATTCCGCCCGGCCCCAGCACCTCTCGCATGAATCCGCGACCGTCGGGCATGCGCGGCAGCAGGTGGTCTTCGCCCCAGCAAGGCGTCACGCGCGAAGCGTTGAACTCCGTCGGCGTCGTGCCGTTGCCGGTGACCAGGTACAGACCTTC
>DASZUP010000101.1:0-6600 GCA_035547635.1 Pirellulales bacterium | reverse complement strand
GTGCCATCCTGGTTGTCGACGAACGTCACGCCTGCCGGCAGGTTGCCCGACTCGGTGATCGTCGCGTCCGGCGAACCGGTCGTCTTGATCGTAAACGTGCTCGCAGAGCTTTGCGCGAACAACGTATGGTTGGAACTGATAATCGAAGGCGACGCGGTGACGGCGTTGACCGTCAACGTAAAGGTTTGCGTGGCCGCGGGCGAGACGCCGTTGTCGGCGGTGATGGTCAGCGTGTAGGTGTTGGCCGTTCCGGATTGCGGAGTCCCGCTGATGGTGGCGGTGCCGTCCTGGTTGTTAATGAACGTCACGCCGGCAGGCAGCGAACCCGTCTCGGTGATCACGGCGTCGGGCGAACCGGTCGTCTGGATGGTGAAGCTACTTGCCGCTCCCTCCGCAAAGGCCGTTCCGGTCGCGCTGGTAATCGCAGGCGCCGACGTGGCGGCATTGACCGTCAAGGTGAAGTTCTGCGTGACGCTGGACACGCCGTTATTGGCGGTAATCGTCAACGTGAACGCGCCGTGCGAGCCTGCCGCGGGCGTTCCGCTGAGCGTGGCCGTGCCATCGCCGTTGTCGACGAAGTTCACGCCGGTGGGCAGCGTACCCGAGTGGGTGATCGCTGCGTTGGGCGAGCCCGTCGTGTTGATGATAAAGCTGCTGGCGACGCCTTCCGCGAAGGCCGTGCCGGCGGCGGTAGTGATCGTCGGCGCGGAATTGATCGTCAAGGTAAAGGTCTGCGTAACGGCCGTCGACACGCCGTTATTGGCCGTGATCGTCAGCGAGTACGTGCCGGCCGTGCCGGCGGCAGGCGTGCCGCTCAGCGTGGCGGTGCCGTCCTGGTTGTCGACAAAGTTGACCCCAGTCGGCAACGCGCCGGTTTTGGTGATGGTCGCATGGGGCGAGCCCGTCGTGTTCACCGTGAACGTACCGGCGGCGCCCTCGACGAACGCCGTGGCGGCGTTGCTGGTAATCACAGGCGCAACAGGCGCGGCGCTGACCGTCAACGAGAACGCTTGCGTCGCGGCGGGCGAAACGCCGTTGCTGGCGGTGATCGTGAAGTTGTAAGTGCCGTGCGAACCTGCAGCCGGCGTACCGGCGAGCGTTGCGGTGCCGTCGCCATTGTTGGTCAGGGTCACGCCGCTGGGCAGCGCTCCGGACTCGGTAATCGTTGCGTGCGGCGTGCCGGTCGTTTCGACGGTAAAGCTGCTGGCGACGCCTTCGGCAAATGCCGTGTCTGCGGCGCTGGTGATCGCGGGCGCCGCGGAAGCGTTGACCGTCACAGTAAGCGTTTGCGTGGCGTTGGGAGTGACGCCGTTGTTCGCCGTAATGGTCAACGTGTACGTGCCGGCCGTGCCGGCCGCGGGCGTGCCGCTGAGCGTGGCGGTGCCGTCCTGGTTGTCGACGAAGCTCACGCCGGTCGGCAGCGCGCCCGATTCGCTGATCGCTGCATGGGGCGAGCCGGTGGTGCTGATCGTGAACGTGCCCGCGGCCGTTTCGGTGAACGAAGCCGTCGTGGCGCTGGTAAGGGCGGGCGCCGCACTCGTGGCGCTGACCGTCAGCACGAAGGTCTGCGTGGCAGCGGGCGAGACGCCGTTGGCCGCCGTGATGGTCAAGCTGTACGTGCCGTGCGAGCCTGCGGCGGGCGTGCCGGCGAGCGTGGCGGTGCCGTCGCCGTTGTTCGTAAAGGTCACGCCGCTGGGCAACGCGCCCGATTCGGTCAGCGTCGCGTGCGGCGAGCCGGTGGTTTTCACGGTGAACGTGCTGGCGACATTTTCCGCGAAGGCCGTGTCGGCGACGGTGGTGATCGTCGGCGCGGTGGTTACGGCTTTGACGGTCAAGGCCAGCGTCTGGGTCGCCACCGGCGAGACGCCGTTGCTGGCCGTGATGGTCAGCGAATAATTCCCGGCCGAGCCGACGGAAGGCGTGCCGCTGAGGGTGGCCGTGCCGTCGCCGTTGTCAACGAAGCTCATGCCGGCAGGCAGCGCGCCCGACTCGGTGATCGAAGCGGTGGGCGAGCCGGTCGTGTTGATGGTGAACGTGCTGGCGGAACCTTCGGTGAACGAGGCGCTGGCGGCGCTGGTGATCGCCGGCGCGCGGTTCGAGGTTACCGAGCTGAAGAATTCGTCGCTGGCCAGGATCTGGATGGCGACCTGATCCGCGGTCAAGGCTTTCGTCTCGATCGCATTCGTCCACTTTTGCAGGCTGGCGCTATCCGGCAGGCGGTGCAAGAAGGTGGAATACAGAGCGTTGACCAGCGCAGTGCTTGCTTCGTGCCCGTAGATAAAGGAGAAGGCCACGTCCACCGGCTTGGCGCCGCCGGCAAGCTGGCTCACCCAATGGCTTTCGCCGGCCGAATCGGGGGTGCGCAGCGCAATGTCGTTGTATAGGGCATCGACAAAGTTGGTATTGCCCGAGTGGCGAGCCATGTACTCCTTCGAGGTGACGAAGCCGGCGACCTCGACCTGTTCCGTCCCCCAGGAGTTGAAAGCCGCCACCCAGTAAGCCTTGCCCTGCGGGTCGGACTGGCGGCCGAGGAACTGTTGATAGAACTGTTCGACCTGCAGGCCGCGGTGTTCGGCCGAATCCCACACGGTCTCCGCCACGGTGCTGCGGCTCGCGCCGGCAGCCATCTGTTGTTTCCAATAGGCCAGGCCGGTCGGATCGGGAGCATGTCCCAGGATGCTCTGAAAAACCGCATTGATAAAGGCGGTGTTGGGATCGGTCGAGGCCACCGGGCCGGTCGTCGTCACCTGGATTGGCAGGATCGTGCTCGTCAGTACGTTGCCGAAATCAACGCCCGTCTTGCTCGATCCCGCGGTCAGGGTAACGGTCTGCGTGCTCGTCGTGAGCGTCACGCCGTGGTAGGAGGAGATGGCTTCCATCACGGTGTAACTGCCCGGCGCCAACCCGGTGAAAGAATAATTCCCGCTGGCATCGGTGGTGGTCGACGGGTTGTTCGAATCAGCGACGCCCGTACCGTCGATATTCAGGAACACCGTCCGACCGGCCAGGCCTTGCTCTCCGGCATCGAGCTTGCCGTTGACGTTGACGTCATTGAAGACCGTGCCGTAGATCGACCCGGTCGAGCCGGGCGCCACGGTTTCGCCAAAGTTAACGCTGGCGGCGGTCTGATCGGCGGCGACCGTGATCGTGTGAGTTCCCGTGGAGAGCGTCACGCCCGAGGGGAGCGCCTCGCGGACCGTGTAAGTTCCCGCGGTCAGGCCGCTGAACTTGTAATTGCCGCTGGCGTCGGTCGTGGTTGAAATATTGGTGCTGTTGGGAACGCCCGAGCCGTCGATGTCGAGGAACACCGTCCGACCGGCCACGCCGGCTTCGCCCGAGTCCATCGTGCCGTTGTGATTGGCGTCGTTGAAGACCGTGCCGTCGATGCTGTCGACGGTGACGGAGTTGATGCGCACCAGTTGGTTGTTGGCGCCGAGCGGCAACTGGCTGAAGGTTTGGTCGGTTGCCAGACTGGAATTGTTCGCCGGTAGCGCGGCAATGGCGTTGAGCACACTCATTCCGTTGCCCAACACCTTGCCAAACACGGCATAGCCGTCGGTAGAACTGCCGCCGGGGCCGAGCGTGGTGCTGTTATCAACCAGGTTGACGAACCACTGGTCCGTAGCGCTATTCGGAGAGCTCGTGCGGGCCATCGCCACGGTGCCGACCGTATTGGCCAGGTTGTATTCCAGTGGAATGGCCGCGTTCGTCGGAATCGTAGTGAATTGGGACGTGCTGGTGAACGTGGCGCTGGATGACGTGAAACCGCCCGCCTGTTCGACAAACCCCGGCACGGAGCGATGAAAAATCGTATTCGTGTACGCGCCGCTGTGGACGTAGCTCAAGAAGTTCGCCACCGTCTGCGGCGCCGCGTTGGGGAGCAATTCAATCTGGAACGTTCCGTAGTTCGTGTCCACCGTGACGATCGGATCGCTGCTGAGCATCCACCGTGCTTCGAGCTGCTCGGAGGCAAACAAGCGACGCCGCTGGGAAAAGACGCCGTCGCGGCGCCGGTTGCGGCGGCGATTTGAGCGTGAACGAGGCTGAACGGCGGCAAGCGCGCGGAAGTACCAAGGCGCGGACATGAACGAACTCCAGAAGACCTCAACTATCCCGATTTTTCTATTCAAGCCAGCCGCTCCAACCGTGGCAAGCAAAAAGCGGTTTGCTCCCCCCAGGTTGCGGAAAATTCCGAACGTAACGGCGCCGCGGCCGGTGCTTGGAGTTCATAGTACGGGGATGGCTGGCAAAGGCCAGGGGACGCCCATCGCCCGTGGAGAAAGCGGGAGCCCGAATGTCCCGCATCGCGGCACTTTTGCGGGCATAGACGGGCGGATCCAGCTTGCAAAACGGTAAGCTTCAAACGGCCTTATAGCGTGAGCAGCCGCAATGGCGCCGGCGGCCGCCCGGCGCCAGTCCGCAGGGCGATGAGGCCCGCTCCGCCGCCGATATAGCCATTGCGTTCAGACGGCGATATCTTCGATGCGAGTCTATTGCTCCCGACGTCAGGAGAACGCGCGATGTGCGGACTTGCCTATGCGAAACCGGAGGAAATCGGTCTCGATGCCGCTCGATTGCAGGTCGCTTACGATTTGCTCGACCGCTGGACAGCCGGGCCGGATTTCCTGATCCCGGGAGTCGCGATTGCGATCGGCCGTCATGGCCGCGTGGTTGAGCCTAGATTCTTCGGCCGCCAGGGCCCCGAGGACGACGAACCGATTCGGCGCGACGGGGCCTTTCTGCTGGCCTCGATCACAAAGCCGGTCACGTATATGGCGGCGATGCTGCTGGCGGAACGGGGCCAATTGAGCCTGGCCGATCCCGTGACGGAATACCTGCCAGAGTTCGCCTCGCATCACAAGGAACAAACGCTGCTGTTCCATCTTTTCACCCACACGTCCGGTTTGCCGGACATGCTGCCGAACAACCTGGAATTGCGCCGCCAGCACGCGCCGTTGTCCCGGTTTGTCGAGGCCACGATGCACGACGTGGTTCCTTTGTTTCCGCCCGGCACAAACCTGAGCTACCAGAGCATGGGCACGCTGATCACGGCGGCCATCGTCGAACAGATTGCGGGCCAGCCGCTTCCAGCGTTCCTGGAGCGAGAGGTCTTTTCGCCGCTGGGGATGTCGAGCACCTCGCTCGGCAGCGGGCGACTCGATCCTGCACGGCTCGTTCGGGTCCGTATGCCGCCGGAGCAAGCCGGGACTGATTTCGGCTGGAACAGCGATTATTGGCGGAAGCTCGGCTCGCCGTGGGGCGGATTGTTCAGCACGCCGGATGACTTTGCTGCGATTTGCCAGTTGATGCTGGGCGGCGGCCGCTTGGGCGACGTGTCGCTGCTGTCGTCCGCTACCGTCGAGCGGATGACGACCAATCGCCTGCACGATCTGCCCGAGTTGTCCGAGCCGCTGCGGCGAACGCAACCTTGGGGCCTGGGCTGGAAAATCAATCGTTCGGCATCGGCCGACGTATTCAGCGACCTGCTCTCGTCATCCGCGTATGGACATTGGGGCGCTACCGGCACGGTGTGTTGGATTGACCCCCGGCGGCAGGGCTTCTGCCTGCTCTTTGCCACGGCGCCCATGTCCGACTCGCGGCGGCGCCTGGTGCGCATCTCGAACGCCGTTGCAGCTTCGTTCACCTAGCCCGCCTCCCCGGCGGCACGGGAAGCATCGGACACGGCCCGAAGCGGGAAAAGACGACGGCGCCATGCCGTAAAGAATAAAAAGTATTTTATTGCTGCGCTTTACTGTTGACCGCGAACCGGGCAACGCAATAATGCCCGCAGCGGTCGCTCGCGGACCGCGCTTTCCAATCGGCCTAGGCGGGCGAAACGTCGAGCGTCGCAATCCAGGGATGCCTTTCAGGATTTTCATCGTTGACGACCACGCCCTGGTCCGCGAAGGGCTGGTCGGTCTGTTATCAACCCAGGCTGATTTCGAAGTCTGCGGTCAGGCCACCAGCGCCGCGGAAGCTCGCAGCCTGATCGACGGCCTGGCCGCCGACGTGGCGATCATTGACCTGGCCTTGCAGGATGGGAACGGCATCGAGCTGATCAAGGAATTCAAGCGGAATCACGACTCGCTGAAGATGCTGGTGCTGAGCATGCACGACGAGACCCTGTTCGCCGAGCGGGCCTTGCGCGCCGGGGCCGTCGGCTACGTCGGCAAGAACGAGGCCAGCCGGACCATCATCCAAGCAATTCGCCACGTGTTGCAGGGACAGGTTTATCTCAGTCCCCGCATGACCGAACGGATGCTGCAACGGGCCGTCGGCGCCCAGACCGATCTGAAGCGTTCTCCGATCGAACGGCTTTCCGACCGCGAGATGGAAGTCTTCCAGATGGTCGGCCAGGGCATGACCAGCCGTCAGATCGCAAGATGCTTGCAGTTGAGCCCCAAGACGGTCGACACCCATCGCGAACACATCAAGTCGAAGCTGGAGCTCAAGAACGGCTCCGAACTGACCCGGCACGCTGTCCAGTGGCTGCTGGAAAGCCGCTGAACCGCGCAGGGAAGGCGACGCATGGTTCCGCAACGGTTTCGCTTTTTGTTCAAGCCGACGAACCTCGGTCTGGCGCTGATCGGGGTGTTGTTC
>DASZUP010000100.1:0-3307 GCA_035547635.1 Pirellulales bacterium | reverse complement strand
CCCGGTCAACCGAAGCGCGGCCCGCACAACGTTGCGCTCCGCGACGTCGTCGGCGGCAGCTTCGGCCTGACCTTCGAGGACCGCGGCTTGCGAGCCCGGGCCGTTATCGATCGCCGCCCGCGAGAACGTGAATGAGGAAGGAGGAACAGAGGCGGAACGAATTCTGACGGCTTTTCGACCTCTTCGGTTCCTGATGCCACCGTGAGCAGTTCGCGGCGTTTCGGCGAGAGAGATGAAGACAAAGCGGATCACTATCTCGAGCTCGGCACTCGGTCTTGGCGTTATTTCGCTCTGTGGCGAGATCGTCTCTACACTCGTCATGGCTGTCGGCGTCGAACGGTTGGAGCCACTCGCCGTCACGCTTGCATTCTTTTCGCCGATAGCGGTCATGCTGGCGTTTGTGGCCGCCGCTGGCGGATGTAAACATGCGTGGATCGCCGTTTTTATTGGAGTGATGGCTACGTGCTGGCTCGTCATGGCCTCATACGCCTGCATAGAAGAAGAAACCGGGCCGTTATTTCGCTGGGCCGAGGCTGTTGGACTTCTCCGCAGTCCCTAAGCTGATAAAGACCGTCGAGATGCTCGCTCAAGGATGTACCTTGGTCTAAAGCACGACAAGATTTCTCGACCGAATATATTGGTTCCTGACAGATTTCCCCAGCCGCCTTTAATGCCAACGACACGCGCATTTCCTGCATCTGCATCGACCTGTGCAGGAATATTCGGTCTGGACGTCAGCCCCAGCGGATTGCGGATCACTGGCTTCAGCGCTGGCCAACCAGCATGGAGTTTCCTGATTTCCTCGCAGCTCCAGGGCGCCGTTTTCGCGAACCTGTCGGCCTGCGCAGCGACGCAGCGTAAATCTTGCGAACTGAACAGTATGCGACAATTGGCCGGGCCGGGAAATTCGTCGGGGCGCGTCCGCAGGGGCTCCTCCACTGACAAACCCGCTTTTTACGACTGCAGCGCTGCTGATCATCGCCGCCAGAACGATTGCAGAAATGCGGCGGTTTTCCCAGCCGGCGGGCACTAGAAAAAGTAGGGAACGGAGAGGTCTACCGCCCCTGCCGGCGAACTCTTGCAGGCCAGGGCGAGAAGGCGGTGCGCGCTCGTGGCCAGCGAGCGCGCTGGCGTAAAGTCGGCCGCCTTCTATCTCCATGGGCAACCACTCCCTCGTCGTCGGCGAACGGCTTCCGTCGCTTCGGCCGATTCACTTCCTGTGCCTAATCTGGAGGGTTTGCAGCATGTTTTTTCCACCGAAGTCACGAAAACCCAAGCGTCGTCAAGCTGGCCGTCGCATTCATCTGGAAAGTCTCGAAGCAAGAGCGATGCTCGACGCATCGTCGCTCGGAGCACCGCCCCCGGCGACGCACCTGGAGCTCATCGCGCCGCCTACCGCTTTTTCCGGCGCCCCCACTTCACTGCAGGTCGTGGCGCTCGATGCCGCAAACCACCCGGTGCTCGATTACGCCGGCACGGTCGAATTCAGCAGCAGCGATGGCAACGCTGCACTGCCCGACAGTTACACGTTCACCGCCGATGACCACGGCGCCCACATGTTCAAGTTGACTCTGGACGCGTTGGGCAAAGATACCGTGACGGCCACAGACGCGTCGGCAGCCTCCATCGACGGTACGGTTTCAGTCGCCGTAACGCCTGCCCCGGAGGCGACGCACCTGGGCGTCGTGACGCCCGACGTCTCCTTTGCCGGAGCGCCGACCACGGTTTGCGTCGTCGCCCTGGACGCGTCGAACCATCCCGTGGCGAACTTCACCGGCACGGTGTCGTTCGCCAGCAGCAATGCCGACGACTCCTTGCCGGACAGTTACACGTTCACCGCCGACGACCACGGCGCCCATCAGTTTCAAGTGCAGTTCGCCGACGCCGGCAACGACACGCTGACCGTTGCCGATGCCGATCACGCTTCGGTGTCGGGCGCGGCAACCGCCAATGTGATTCCGGCCCCCATGCCGACGCACTTCCAGGTTATGGCGACCGGGCCGGCCGTCGCCGGACAGCCGACGGAGATTTTGGCGGTCGCGCTCGACGCCTCGAACCATCCCGTGCCGAATTACGCCGGCACGGTGTCGTTCGCCAGCAGCGATAACAGCGACGCGTTGCCGGACAACTATACGTTCGTCGCCGATGATCACGGGGCCCATAAATTCCAAGCAACGCTTGGCGCCACCGGCGACGATACGTTGACGGTAACGGACGCGGACCACAGCGTATTGACGGGAAGCGACACGCTGAATGTGTTGGCGGCGTCTTCAGACGCAAGCCAGCAACCAGGGCCGGCGACGCATTTTCATGTGATCGTTGCGCCCTCTGCCTTCGCAGGCCAGCAGATCACCGTGACGGTGATTGCCCTCGACGCCTCTAATCATCCGGCCGCCGACTACACGGGCACGGTCCAGTTTACCAGCAGCGACGCGAACGCCACCCTGCCCGACAGCTACACGTTCGCGGCCAGCGATCACGGCAAGCTCCAGTTCCAAGCGGTCCTGGGCATGCTGGGGCGCGACACGCTGACCGCGACGGACAGCACGACGGCTTCAATCACCGACACGGCCGCCCTGTTCGTAACGCCCGCGCCGGAGGCGACTCATTTTCAAGTGGTGACGCAGGAGGTTTCGTTCGCCGGACAGCCCGCAATGGTCTCGGTGATCGCGTTGGACGCGGCGAATAACCCTGTGCCCAACTTTACCGGGACGGTGTCATTCGCCAGCGGCAATAACGGCGACGTGCTGCCGGACAGCTACACGTTTGTGGCCGAAGATCACGGCGTGCATCGATTTCAGGTGACCTTCGCCTCGCCCGGCAGCGACACGCTCACGGTAACGAACGCAGATGACTCGTCGGCGACGGGCAGCGCAACGACGCTCGCCATCCCGGCGCCCGAGGCAACGCATTTTCAGGTAATCGCCCTGGCGCCCGCGGTAGCCGGGCAGCCGACTCCGGTGCGGGTCGTGGCGCTCGACGCCTCGAATAATCCCGTGCCCTTCTATGCCGGCAACATCCAATTCGCCAGCAGCGGCGACAGCGACCTGCTGCCGGACAGCTATACCTTCACCGAAGACGACTACGGAACCCACGTATTTCAGGTGACGTTTGCGGCATCGGGCAGTGACACGCTGACCGTGACGGATGGCTCGCAGAATCCGCTGTCCGGCACTGAGACGGTGAACGTGCTGGAAACCCAGCCTGGCGGCGGTCAACCTGGCGGCGGTCAACCTGGTGGTGGTCAACCTGGTGGTGGTCAGCCCGGTGGTGGTCAGCCCGGTGGTGGTCAACCTGGTGGCGGTCA
>DASZUP010000099.1:0-4692 GCA_035547635.1 Pirellulales bacterium | reverse complement strand
CGCCCGGCGTAGGCTGACAGGTTGTGTTCGACCCATTGATATTGATCGTTGCCTTTCCATTTGCGGATGAACGCGCCATGCAAAGGCCCATTGTTCATGCGATGCGAATCGACCGCCGCGTAGACATTGCCCGATCCGCGGACCAGGTACCACAACTTTCCGCTGGTCAGGCGAAAGCTGGGGCTGCGAAGCGTGCGGCCGGATTGCAGCCAATTCAGGCGGCCGGCTTCGCCTTGCGTGCCGGGAGCGGGTTGCGGCGCCAGGACCAGGTCCTGACTAAACGCGGCGGCGCGGTCGTAGATGCGGGGGATCGGCCGGTTGCAATCGGCGCTCAATTGAAACTCGCCGACGCGCACCGGCCGCAGACCGAATGCAAACCCATCCTGCTGCCAGTCGGTTTTACTGCAATCGGCATAGTCGAGCACGACCTTCGCCCCGTCGAGGGCATGGTCCGCCTGTTGCCGCTGTTGCCGCCAACGTTCCAGCGTCGCCTGCACGGCGCCGGCCGCGGCTTCGTCCGTACGAGTCGACAGCGCCCTCCAGGGCGCCAGCGGGGAATTCGGATCGTCGGCCGCGCGCCGCACCTCGCCGACCCAGGCGGCCAGCACAGGGGCTTCGAGCCCGTGCTGCTGCGCCGCTGCGTCAATTTGCGGCTGGTTTCCCTCACCTGCTGCGCCGGTGGCGGCGTTCGACGTTTCGGCCTGCAATAACTCACGCGCCGCCAACAATAGTTCGGCCGAGCGCTCAAGCGCCGGCCGCGCCGCGGCGGCTAGCTGCTTCGCGAGCTTGGGTTGTTCGCTCGCGCGGATGGCCGCCATTTGCTCGGCGATTTGCTGCTGCTGGTCGAGCGATTCGAAGGCCGCCTGGCGATAGCCCGAACTGGCGATAAAGCCTGCCAGGGCGTAATAGTCTTTGGTTGAGATGGCGTCGAACTTGTGATCGTGACAGCGGGCGCAGGCGACTGTCAGACCCAGAAACGTTTTGGAGAATACGTCGAGCTTGTTGTCGGTGCGGTCGGTCTCGTCGCTGCGCGTATCGACCGGCGAATGGACCTCTTCGCCCAGGAACCAGAAGCCGGGCCCGAGCATCGATTCGTTAAATCCGCGATCAGGGTTCAAACGCGGCTGTTCGAGCAGGTCGCCCGCGATCTGTTCGGTGACGAACTGGTTGTAGGGAACGTCGGCGTTAAAGGCGCGAATGACGTAATCGCGATATTGGTAGGCGTTCGGGATCGCGTAATCGAATTCGTGACCGCGGCTTTCGGCGTAGCGCACCAGGTCGAGCCAGTGGCGTCCCCACCGCTCGCCAAAGTGCGGTGAAGCGAGCAAACGGTCGACCACGCGCTCGAGAGCTCGCGGATCGTCGTCCGCCTGAAAAGCCTGCAGCTCTTCCGGCCTCGGCGGCAAACCGACAAGATCGAACGATAGCCGCCGCAACAGCGTTGCTTTGTCGGCCGGTTCGGCCGGCGCCATATCGGCCGCTTCCAGCCGGGCGAGAACGAAGCGATCGACGGACGAGACGGGCCAGGTTTCGTCTTTCACGGCCGGCGGCTCGTGCGCAACCAGTCCCTGGAAAGCCCAATGTTGCGCTCGCTCCGCGAGATTGAAACCGGCCGGTTTGGCCGCCGGAGCGGGACCGCCTTCTGCAGGCCAAGGAGCGCCCAGTTCGACCCAGCGACGCAACGTTTGCAACGCCGCATCGGGCAGCTTGCCGCTGGGCGGCATCTGATACAAATCGCCATAGGCAACCGCATCGAGCAGCAGTCCCTCATCGAGCTTGCCCGGCACGACGGCCGGACCGGAATCGCCGCCGGTTAGAATGGCCGACCGCGAGTCGAGCCGCAATCCGCCTTTTTGTTCTTCGGCGCCGTGGCACTTCTGGCAGTGCGTCGCCAGCAGCGGCCGCACCTGTTTCTCGAAAAACTCCAACGCTTCGGGAGTCGGTCTCGCTTCGGGCGAGGCGGGCTGTTCGGCGCGGGAAGGCGACGCTAAAAAGCAAGCCAGAGCGGTGGCGGAGAAGAGTCGCCAAGAAATCCGTGCGGGCGTGTGCATCGAGCGTATCCTGCGCGAGAAAGCGGCGGGCGGGACTGCAGCCGCGACGCAAGCGCGAACGGCCGCCAGGCGGACAATAATCTTTATGACATCTATCGTATCCATCCCCGCTGATCCGTTCAACGAGACGAGCACAAAGACCAGCACGCAGGAAAGAAAGACGGACCGCTAATCTCCGCTGATTTTCGCTAATAAGTGATTAGTGCGAATTAGCGGAGATCAGTGGTTCCTGTCCTAGCGAGTTTCCCCGGTTCGGACCCGGCCGGCCCGATTGAGCCCGGTCGCAAAACTTGCTCCAATACATGGATGTCATTATTTGAAGCCAGCGAAGCCGCCAACCGACGCAAAGCCGAGCCGTTGGCGGCGCGGATGCGGCCTAAAAATCTCGCCGAGTTCGCCGGTCAGCAGCATTTTCTAGGCGAAGGCAAACTGCTGCGCCGATTGCTCAAGGCCGACCGTCTTGGCTCGGTCCTGTTTTACGGGCCGCCAGGCACCGGCAAAACGACCTTGGCCCGGCTGCTGGCCTCGGAAAGCCGCAGTAAATTCGTACAGCTCAATGCCGTGACCAGCGGAGTGAAAGACCTGCGCGAAGTGCTGGTTGCCGCCCGCGATCGGCTCTCGGTCAGCGCGCAAAAGACGCTGTTGTTCGTCGATGAGATCCATCGTTTCAACAAGTCGCAGCAGGACGTGCTGCTGCCCGACGTCGAAGAAGGGGTGGTGATTCTGGTTGGCGCGACCACGCAGAATCCGTTCTTCGCCATCAATAGCGCCCTGGTCAGCCGCAGCCGCATCTTTCAGTTCCAGCCGCTGTCTGCAGACGACATCAAGGCGCTCTTGCGGCGAGCGCTTGCCGACCGCGAACGAGGCCTGGGCCAATTCGACGTGCGTCTGGAAGACGATGCACTGGAGTTTCTGGCCGAGGTCAGCGATGGCGACGCCCGGCGAGCGCTCTCGGCTTTGGAGATTGGCGTGCTCTCCAGCGACGAGCAGCCGCTGGTCTTTACGCGGGCCCTGGCGGAAGAGTCGGTGCAGCGCAAGGCGCTGGAATACGACGCCACGGGCGACACCCACTACGATGCCGCCAGCGCGTTGATCAAGAGCATCCGCGGCAGCGATCCCGACGCTGCGCTGTATTGGCTGGCTCGCATGCTGGAAGCGGGCGAGGACGTCCGCTTTCTGGCTCGTCGGATTGTGATTGCGGCCAGCGAGGATATCGGCAACGCCGATCCGCGCGCGCTGTCGCTGGCCGTGGCGGCCATGCAGGCCACTGAGTTCGTCGGCCTTCCCGAGTGCCAGTATGCCTTGGCCCAAGCGACAACTTATCTGGCGTGTGCGCCCAAGTCGAACGCGGCGACCGTCGCCATTGGCGAAGCGCGGCGAGATGTGACGGAAGGGCGGCTGTTGCCGGTGCCCGTGCATTTGAAGGACCGGCATTACGCCGGCGCCAAGCGGTTGGGGCACGGCGAAAACTACGAATACGCCCACAATGCAGAAGGGGGCATTGCCGCGCAGGACTACTTGGGCGTGGAACGAGAGTATTACCGGCCTGTGCCGCGCGGCTTCGAAGCGGAGCTGGCCGAACGTCTGAAGGCGATCCGCGCCCGGCTGCGCGAAGGGCGCCAGTCTTCCGACGCGGCAAACGAGGCGTGAGGCGGGCGATGCGGTTCTTTCTTGCCGGAATCATGCAGGGCTCGCACCAGGGCGTTGCCCTGCACAATCAAGACTATCGCAGCTATCTCAAGCAATTGCTCGGGGCGCATTTCCCCGCGGCGGAAGTTTACGATCCGCTGGCCGATCACGGCAACTCGCTGGAATACGACGATGCGCTTGGCCGCGAGGTCTTTCTGCGGCACAACTCGATGTGCCGCGAGATCGACGTGTTGCTGGCCTTCGTCCCTGAAGCTTCGATGGGCACGGCGATTGAAATGTGGGAAGCGCACCAGGCTGGCCGCGCCGTGGTGACGATCAGCCCGCTCAAACACAACTGGGCGATTAAATTCCTCAGCCACGAGTTATACGCGGACGTCGAGCAGTTCGAATCGGCGCTGAACAGCGGCCGCCTGGCCGAGCGATTGGCGGCGTGGCGCCGCATAAATGGAAGCGCAGCCCGGACGCCTCCCGACCTGACCTCTCGCTGACTCACACGACGCGGGTCACGCCCGGAACGGCGACAGGATAATAGCCGCGGTCGTCGGGCGCAGTCGGCGCGGCGGCGTTCCACGCTTCCGCGTCGACGGTGAGCTTGATGTCGGAGCCGAAGGCGTCGTCCCAGGTGATGCGTTTTCCCGAGTAGGTGGCCAGGCGGCCGAGGATGGCGGTCATGGTGCTCAAGGCGCCCGCTTCGGCTTCGTTGTGCGGCTTGTCCTCTCGGATCGCTGCAAATAGCACGTCATGCTCGACCTGGTAGGGGTTCGGGCCGCGGCCGCCGCGCGCTCGTTTCGAGCGCCACACATTCTGGCCGCCGCGCGTGATGGAGCAAACGCCGGTTCCCAGATCGGCGCGACCCGCGGCGCCGATGGCGTGTTCGGTCACCAGGTTGGCGCAGCCGGGCGTCTGTCGGCACTGGCTGAACATCTTCACGTCGCCCGCATAGGTGAACTCGACCGCGTGATGATCGAAGATGTCGCCGTATTCTTTTCCC
>DASZUP010000098.1:0-5157 GCA_035547635.1 Pirellulales bacterium | reverse complement strand
AGGCTATTGGGCCACGCGCGTGGCGACCAACCTGATGGGCATCGTGCCGGTCGTCGGTCCGCAACTGCAGAAGCTGGTGGTCGGCGGCGCCGACTACGGCCATCACACGCTGACGCGGTTCTTCGCCTTGCACGCCGGCGTATTGCCGGGCCTGTTGATCGGCTTTCTGGTGCTGCACATCGTGATGTTTCGCCGGCACGGCATCCATACGCCCGAATCCGACGACCGCCCCGATACGACTTTCTGGCCCGACCAGGTGCTCAAAGACGCCGTCGCCTGCCTGGCAGTTCTGGCAGTGGTGTTGTTCTTTGCCGTGCGGCCCGCACTCTCCGGAGATCATACGGGCCAGGCGCCCGGAGATTACCTGGGGGCCGAGCTCGGCGCCCCTGCGGATCCTTCCAATGAGTACTCGGCGGCTCGACCGGAATGGTACTTCCTGTTCCTGTTTCAGTTCCTGAAGCTGTTCGAAGGCTGGGGCGAAACGGGCGAACTGCTCGGCGCCATCGTGGTTCCAGGCGCGCTGATGGGCGTGCTGGCCCTGATGCCGATCCTCGGCCGTTGGCGCCTTGGGCATCGCTTCAACATTGGTTTCCTCGCTTGCCTGATGACCGGCGTGGGCGTGCTGACCGGGCAGGCCTTGTACGCCGACCGCGTGGCGCAGTTCGCCGCCAAACCTGCCAGCGCGGATAAGGAAGACCCATTCGCCAAACGGTATGAAGCGTCGGAGTCGTACTTACGCGCGGTGGAATCGGCCGAAGAGGAGGCGCATCGCGCCGTGACGCTGGCTCGCGCTCCGGCCGGCATTCCGCCTTCTGGCATGCTCACCGTCCTTCGAAACGACCCGAAGGCGCAAGGCCCCCGGTTGTTCAAGCGCTATTGCGGCAGTTGCCATCAACATGATGCCGTCGCTGAGAAGCCGGCCGACATCACGGCGCCGGACCTGACGAACTTCGGCAGCCGCGAGTGGATCGCCGGCCTGCTCGATCCGGAAAAGGTCGACAGTCCGCACTACTTTGGCGGCACGAAGCACAAGGCGGGCGACATGGTCGGCTTTGTCAAAGATTCGCTGGCCGGGGAAAAGAAAGAGAACATCGAGAACGTCGTGGCGGCCCTGTCCGCCGAGGCGAAGCTACGCTCGCAGCATGCGACCGATCAGAAGGACCAGGCCAAGATTGAGGCGGGCAAAAAGCTGATCGCAGAGACCGTCGGTTGTACTGATTGTCACAAGTATTACGGCGACGGCGACGTGGGCGACAGCATGGGGCCCGACCTGACTGGCTACGCCTCGCGAGACTGGCTGGTCGGCATGATCAGCAACCCGAACGCGGAGCGTTTCTACGGCGAGAACAACGACCGCATGCCGGCTTTCGCCGCGCATGCCGAGCTGGCGGAGAACAACATCATCAGCCCGGCGAACCTCGATCTGCTTGTCGACTGGCTCCGCGGCGAGTGGTATGAGCCTAAAGCGCCCGAGGCTGAGTGAGAAAAAAGCAGCAGAAACTGGCTGCTGGCAGGCAAAGTCGATTTCAGTTTTGCCGTCTGCCGGCCGATTCTAAGGGCGAGCGGTCGTTAAACAGGCTGCCGTTTGCCTGTCTTCGCTCTCTCGTCTGTTTTTGCGGCCTTGTCCTGGCGTTGCTGTATGTGGTGTTCGAACTGCCGTCAGGATGTGCCCGGCGTCGCCGCTGGTTCCGAACTTAGCGGCTCGGAAGGCGACTTGTGCTGCATTCGCTGCGGTAGCGTCGTATCTGCCAGTTCTGGCTCGTCGCAAGCGGCCGAGGCGGTTGAGCCGCTGTCTGCCGAGTTCCAGGACGAATCCGTCGAGTTGTCCGACTTTGAGGGACTGGAGCGATACGACGCCTGGGAGTTGGAGGAACGGCTCAAGCACGTCAAGCGCCTGATTCACGGGAGCGGCGAGACGGCGACTGGCGGCACGCTCAGTAGCCTGCGGATCGACGCCGCACAGCCGTTGCATCCGCGTCAGATCGCCTTCGCCGCCGGAGATGCTCCGCCCGCCGCCGCTCATGCGGGAGGAGGCTGGGGGTCATTCTTCTCCTGGTCGGCTATCACCTTCGGACTGGCGGCGACCACCTGCGGCGGCATTCTGGCCGTCTGGTCGTATTTGGCGCCCAGCCGTCAGGACTTGCGGGAAATCGGCCTGCCCACGTTGTTGGGCGGTCTGGTGGTGCTGGTCATCGGACTGCTGCTGCAGCTACGCGTCGCTTGGAGCAGCGGCCGCTCGGCCCCGGCCGGCAACGCGTTGGTGCAACAAAGGGCTCGCTCAGGGCTGGAAATGCACTCCGCCGCCGATCGCATCGACTCCACGCTCTCCGACGCCTTCTAGCCCCGCGGCCTTCAGGGGCTTCCAGGCAAGCATATTAACCCGAAGCGTTAGCGAGGGCGTTAGCAGGAACGCCCATTAACCCGAAACACGAGCGAGGGCTTTCGGAAGATCACCTGGGCATTCCGTCGCTCGCTCTTCGGGTTAGTGTTGTCCGTGCGCAATCCGGGGATACGCCTCTGGCGGTTGCTGGCGACGCGGTTCTGATCGCCCTGCCGAGTCTGCCTCCCCCCTCGAAAAAAAACGAGCCCAGGACCAACCCAATGTTGGTCCCGGGCTCGTCACGATGGAGAAGCGCGGACTTAACCCCCGCCGGCGCCTGGCAAAACGCAACAGACGGCAGCGGGCTTGAACGTCACGCGCTCTTGTGTTTCGGCTCGGGCAGCGGCAGCAGCCGCTCACGGCCCATGACCACTTCGGGGGTCACGCGGTAATGCTTGCCGGCCCCTTGGTCGGGCAGGTCGTACAAGATGTCAAGCATCACCTCTTCAATGATCGACCGGAGACCCCGCGCTCCTGTCTCTTTTTCTTTGGCCCGTTCGGCCACCAGACGTAAAGCCTCTTCGGAGAAGGTCAATTCGGCGTTTTCCATCTCGAAAAGCTTCTCGTACTGGCGCACCAGGGCGTTTCGGGGCTCGCGGAGCACGCGGACCAAGGCGTCGGTATCGAGCGGCTGCAGGGCGGAAACGACCGGCAAGCGACCCACCAGTTCGGGGATCAGGCCGAACTCGAGCACGTCGTCGCTGGTAACTTGCGGCAACAGCGAGGCGAGATCCCGATCATCGTGCGTTCCTGCGCCGTCCGGGCCGAAACCGATCGTTCGGCGCCCGAGCCGCTTGCCGATGATCTTTTCGATCCCGACGAACGTGCCGCCGCAGATGAACAGGATGTTGCTGGTGTCCATCTGAATGTACTGCTGTTCGGGATGCTTGCGCCCGCCTTGAGGCGGCACGTTAGCGGTCGTCCCTTCGAGCATTTTCAGCAAGGCTTGCTGCACGCCTTCGCCGGAGACGTCGCGAGTGATCGAGACGTTCTGGCTGGTTTTGCCGATCTTGTCGATTTCGTCGATGTAGAGCACGCCGCGTTGGGCGCTCTCCAGGTCGAAGTCAGCCGCGTGCAGCAGCTTGAGCAGCAGGTTCTCGACGTCTTCGCCGACGTAGCCGGCTTCGGTCAAGGTAGTGGCGTCGCCGATGGCGAACGGCACGTTCAAGATGCGGGCCAGCGTGCGAGCCAGCAACGTCTTGCCGCTGCCCGTCGGGCCGAGCAGCAAGATATTCGACTTGTCGAGTTCGACGTCGCCGGGCTCGGCGCCGTGCATCAACCGCTTGTAGTGCGTGTTGACGGCCACGGCCAGCACCTTTTTGGCGCGTTCCTGGCCGATTACGTACTCGTCGAGCTGACCAACAATCTCGCGCGGCGTAGGGACCTTGGTAAACAGTTGTTTGCTGGTCCCGCGACGCCGTCGCTCCTGCTCCAGAATCGACTGGCAAAGCTCGATGCATTCGCCGCAGATGTAGACGTCGCCCGGTCCTTCGACCAGCGGGCCTACGTCCCGATAGCTCTTACGGCAAAACGAACAGAAGGCGTTTTTCTTGGTGGCGCCTCCGCCGCGACGACCTCCGGTCACGTCCCTACTCGAGGGCATGCTAACTCCTTTCCGCTGTGCACCTTCGTCAACCGTGGCCGACGAGGCATTTAGAATCAAAGTTGTCGCTCGAGGGCCGCGCCTATTCCGTCGCGTGGCCAGGGCCATCCTTGTCCGCAATTGCTTCGAGCAGTCAGACCAAGCTCACGCCTTGCTTCCCGCGTATGTTCCTGATACGCCGAAAGGGCGGCCGCTGTTTGTTCGCAGAAGAAGAATTCAACCAGGTCAGCGTCTCGCTTTCCCGCAGGATCGGACCAACCGTTCCGCCTTGCGAGTTCGACATCAGACGTCTTAACCCGCTTGGTTCCTACCCTTTAACTGCTGTTGTAAGCGAGCCGCCAACGTTGCTTTTATTGTTCGGTATTCCTCGTCGGTTAGCTCACCCTCGGAGTGCAATTCCCGGAAATTCGTGATCAAATCTGTGGAGCTCGGCCCGCTTTCCATGAAGCTTCGGCGCACCTTCGCCACAACGTATATTCCGACCGCCGCCAATACCGCCGTGACGGCAGCCAGGAGTACCAACCGCGCCTCGGGCTTTTGCATAAATTCGGACATGCCGCCTCGTTGGATCGCGAACCGCTGGCCACAAGTTCGCCGACCTAGCCACCTTCTCCAGTATTATGCACATCGGCCCCACAAGAGTCCAGCATTCCAGCGGTCTGCGCCCTCCGGACCCGGCCCCGCGCGTGCGTCGCCGCGACCGGCGCTTAGCATCGGGAGGAACTGGGGGTTCAGGCAGTTTTGGCCGCCTTGGCAAGGGCGGCGTCGGAGGTCGGAATGCGGAATGAAAACCGCCCGCTCACGCCCGTGGGCAAGCGACTTGCGTCTCGCACGGCGAACTTTCCCCGTTGAAGTTGGCCATCTTTGGGCGCTCGCCTTCGCCCGGTCCTCGTCATTCCGCTCGCCGCCAACGACAACCAGCAGGCGGATTGGCGAAATGCAGAGTGCAAAACGTCCCGAAGACATCTCCGGTTTTGCATTTTGCATTTTGCGTTTTGCATTTCTTCTCGCGGAGCACGTTCCCACGGCGCGACGCCAACTTTCCCGAAGGCGCCCGACGTACTTGGCCATCTTTGCGAGCTCGGAAGTCGGAACGCGAGATGAAAGCCGCCTTCTCACGCCTCCGCGCAGGCAACTTCTCGCTCGCACTGCGAACTTTCCCCATCGAAGTTGG
>DASZUP010000097.1:0-14030 GCA_035547635.1 Pirellulales bacterium | reverse complement strand
GACCGAGCGGTCGATTTCTGCGTGCGATTCCTGTTGTTATTTGCCGGCATGTTGCCTGATATGACGCCGGTTATCGGGCTCTGGCCGGGCGCCGCTCGCCGCTTGAATCGGCCTGAACCGCAACCGCCAGCCGCGGCGAGTCCCGTAGGACGTTACGCTCTGGCCTATCGGCTGGAAGACATGACGACGCTCCTGGTCGCAGCCGCCGAGGGGAAGCTGCGCGTGCGCGCCGGCAGTCATGAACTCTTCGACCGGGCGCGAAACGCGATTATGGCGGAGCTCGTCGAGATTCCGGACTGGGTCGCGAATCTGGTCTCTGAGAACCTCGAGATCCGGGTTGGAAACGCCCAGCGGATGTTGCGCTTCGCGGAACTTCTCGAATACGTCGGACAGCCTGGCAAGGGGCTGCGCGCGGCGCCTGCGGCCGGCGCCGTCGAATGGCTTGCCCAAAGCCGCGCCGAACGACTGAAAACGATTTTCGATCGTCTGCAGCTTTCGAAGTCACTTTTACCTCATCGGGCGGAAATGGCCCGACGGAACCCCGAGGTGGACTTTCCCCGAGCGATTGCCGACGCCTATGCCGGCGTGCCCAAGGGGCGCTTTGTCTCGCTCAAGGAGTTCCTGCAGTGGCGCACTCGAACGGCGAACCCGCTGCTGGAACGGGCGGAGCGATTCGGCGCCCGAAGCGTGCATCTTGGTTGGGAACGTGAAACCCCGACCAACGCAGAGCTGGAACTCTTTTGGGGCGAAATACTGGTGGAATGCCTGCTGGGCTATCTCGTGCCGCTGGGCGGGGCCGAGCTCGGCTATTCAGCAGATAGGAACGCGTGTTTCGCCCTTACCGACGCCGGCCGTTATGCCTTGGGACTGAGAGATGATTTTGAATATGGACGGCCGGAGACGGCCGCGGGGGCGATCGTGGTGCAGCCCAACTTCGACGTCGTTTTTCTCAAGCCTTATCCGTTGGCTGAAGCAACGATCGCACGCTTCGCCCAGCGCACCGGCAGCGGCTTAGGCGCGCTGTTTAAAATCACCAAGGCTTCCGTGATGAAGGCGGCGGCCGCCGGAATCGCCTGCGAGCAGGCGCTGGACGCCTTGCGCGGCGCCTGCGGCAACGAGCTGCCCGCGAACGTGGAGCGGGAAATCACCGGTTGGTTTGCGGCCTGCCGCAGCATCACGGTAAGAAGCGCGGTCCTGATGGAATGCCCTGATCCTCAAACGGCCGCGCACGTCGCAGCCGCCAGCGGCGGCAAGGCCGTCTTGCTGAACGAGACGCTCGTTGAACTCCGCGATCCCGCAAGTCAATCCAAGTTGTTGCAGAAGCTCAAGAAAGCCGGGATCTTTGCCCGGCTTGGGGACCAGTCGTCCTAGCGCTCTTGCGCAGGTCCGATGGCGCAAGCTTGCGATGAACCGTTCAGATCTCCCAGCCCTTGCGGAACGACGGACGGAGATACTGCTCAGCCTGCGCGTTGCCCGTGGCTTCAAGATCTGCTGCGTCCCAATCGAAACCGCCGCCGGCGCGGTAGGCGACGTTGCCTAACAACACGGTTTCGGTGAGCGGGCCGGAATAGGTGAAGTCGCAACTGGCAGGGCCCTCGCCCCGGCAGGCGGCGAACCACTCCTTGTGGAAACCGGGCGACTGGTAGAGGAACGATTCGGGTTCCTGGTAGTCCTTGAATTTTTCTTCGGGCAACAAACGGTAGGTATTGAAACCGCACAGCAACATGCCTTCGGAGCCGATGAACAGATTGTTCATCTTGTCTCCCTTCAAGCCGAGCTGTTTGAGAATGGGCGGCGTGCCGTGATACCAGTGCAGCGCGACCGCCGCTCGCTTGCCCTGAGCGGGGAACTTGAAACGCGTGGTCATCGACTTGGGCGTCCGTTGCGGATCGGGCTCGGGGCCCGAGGCGTCGACCTTGGTCGGATACTTGAGTTCCAAGGCCCAGAACGGAATGTCCAGAATGTGGCAGCCGAAATTGCCCGTCTCGCCGGTGCCGAAATCCCACCAGAAACGCCACTTGTACGGCGCATATTCAGGACTGTAGGGCCGTTCGGCCGCCGGCCCCAGCCACAAGTCCCAGTTCAAGTGGGACGGAACGGGCGGAAAACTCTTGGGCACGGGCGGCATGCCGCGATCGCCGGACATCCAGGCGTGGCACTCTTTTACCGTGCCGATCGCGCCGGAACGAATCAGCTCGACGGCCCGGCGCAGCGGTTTGAGCGTATGACGCTGCACGCCCAGCTGTGTGGCTACTTTCTTTTCGGCCGCCAGGCGAGTCAGTTCGCGAACTTCCCACACCGAGTGGGCGAGCGGCTTTTCCAGATAGATATGTTTGCCTCTCTGCAGCGCTGCATAGGCGGCGTGAAAATGCGTGTGGTCCGGCGTGCTGATCACCACCCCGTCGATCTTCGATTCCTGCTCGTCGAGCAACTTGCGGAAGTCGACGTACTTCTTCGCCTTCGGGAACTTCTCAAAGGCGTCTCCGGCGCGCTGGTCGTCGACGTCGCACAGCGCCACGATGTTCTGGCTGGCGACGGCGTTCAGGTTGACTCGGCCTTGGCCGCCGATGCCGATCACCGCCAGGTTCAGCTTGTCCGCGGGACTTTCAGCACGGGCCGAACGGCTCGCGCCCAGCCAGACTCCGGCGCCCAACGCAGCCGATGTTTTCAGGAATTTTCGACGTTCTACGAACCGAGTCATGCGGTTTTCTCCGTAAACCTGGGCAGCGATTTTCATGGGCTACGCGCC
Organism: Pirellulales bacterium; assembly: GCA_035547635.1. Taxonomy (GTDB): domain Bacteria; phylum Planctomycetota; class Planctomycetia; order Pirellulales; family JAICIG01; genus JAICIG01. Next base: position 11,281 of record DASZUP010000097.1, on the reverse strand, counting down.
GCGCGACTTGCGCGGCGGCCTCGCACCGTACACGGCCGCTGTTGTTGCGGACGGGCAGCGCAAGACGCGGCGTTTCCGCCGCCTGTTATTTTTTGAACATCCGATCGTTCTTGTTGCCTCGCGACAACAGATACGCCAGGAGATCCAGCACTTCGGCCTTGTTGAGCGGCTTGAGCAAGTCTTTCGGCATCAACGAAACGGGCGAAGGTTGCAGCTCCTCGACGTTTTCCTTCTTGACTTCTACGGTCTTGGTCGAGTCTTCCGGATCGGTGACGATGATCAGCGAGTCGTCCGTTTCCGACACGATCCGACCCGTAAGCGTCTTGCCTTCGGCCGTCTGCACGATTGAGGCGCGGTACTGGTCGGAGATCACCTTGCTGGGGTCGAGCATCGCTTCGCTCAAGTCCTTGACGTTGAAACGCCCGGCCAATTGCGTCAGGTCAGGGCCGGTGGCGCCGCCGTCGCCGGCAAAGCGATGGCAGATCACGCACCGCGCGGCGGCGAACATCTTCTCTCCGCGGGCGAAGTCGCGTCCCTTGAGCTCCGTCTTGGCCAGCTCCAGCAAATCGGCGACCGACCAGTCTTGTCCCGGGCCTGCCGGCTTGGGCAGCGGAGGCGGGATGAAGGGTTTGCGGGCGCCGAAGGCTTCGATCGCCAGCCGCTCCTTTTCGCTGGCGTTGGCAAACGCTTCCTGGTCGATATTGCGCAAGAAGCCCTGGAAGCTGGCGCCGCCGCTCCACTGGCGGGCTTTGTCGAACCAATGAAAATATGCCTTGCGCTCGTCGAGCGTCCAGCCTTCCTTCCTGTTGCGCAGCACCAGAGCGTAATGGATTTGCATCTGGTCCGGGAAATTGGCGATCATTTTGGCGATCGTGCCGCCATACGATCGGTTGCGAGCCAGCAGTTCGGCCGTCGCGGGCGACTCGTGCGTCGAAGGCTGTTCGAGTAACGCGACCGCCTTGCGAACGATGTTCGGCGAGCGGAGATAAACGAGCAGCGTGCTCAATTCGCGATTGAGCGGATCGGCTTTGGCGGGAAACTGGGGATCGAGCTTAGCGATCAAATGCAACCTGGCTTCCTCGGCCGGTTCGCCCATTCGGACAAAGACAAGCTGATAGGCGCGGAGCAGGTCCAATTGCTGCCGTTCGCTCAAGCGGGAGTAATCGATCCGCCCGAGCGCCGTCAGCAGCTTCGACTGCAGCGATTTGTCCGCTTGTCGCGCCAGCCCCACGGCCCCGGTGATCAATGCTTCATCGTTCTTTTCGCCCAGCACGCGGTCTTGCCACAAGTCGACGGGCGCCCGTTCCAAGGCCACGCGAGCCGCGTAGCGAATGTGGCGGTCGGCATGGCTCAATTGCAGCACAAGAAATTCAACCGCCTCGGCGCCCGGCGTCGGGCCGGCGTGATAGCTTTCGATCTTATGTCGCAAGGCGCGCAAATCCGCCAACTTTGCATTCCGTGCGTCGACCGGCGCCGTCGATTCTTTGCCCGTGTAGGTCACGCGAAACAATTCCGACTGCGTGCCGCGACCGCCCACCGTGAAGTACAAAGCGCCGTCGGGGCCGACCGCCGCGTCGGTCAGCGGCAGCGGCGTGCGCGAGACGAATTCTTCCTTGACGGCCTTATAGCTGGCGCCTTCCGGTTCGATGTGGATGGCGTACATCGTGCCGAAGGTCCAGTCGCAAATGTAAAGGGCTTTTTGATACCTGGCGGGGAATTTCGTGCCATAGCCGAACTCGACGCCGACCGGAGAGCCAGGGCCGATATCGACGGCCGGCGGCAGGCTGTCGACATAATACGTAGGCCACTTGCCCGTGCCGCTGCGCCAGCCGAATTCGCTGCCGCTGGCGGCGTGAACCACGCGCGTGGGCCGATACCAGGGGGAGCCGAAGTCCCATTCCATGTCGGCGTCGTAGGCGAACAACTCGCCGTCGGCGTTGAACGCCATATCGTAAGGATTGCGATAACCGATGCTGAACACTTCCCAGGTCTTGCCTTCGGGATCCGTTTTGGCGATCCAGCCGCCCGGCGCCAGGATGCCTCGCGCGTGACCGTTGGCGTCCCACTGCCGCGGCAGCAGCAGGTCTTCGTCCCAATTGGTCGGAATGCGGCTGGAGAACTCGGGCATCGCGACGTCAGCCGGCTCGAACGGGGGCCGGGTGTGGTTGCCGGCAATGCAGAAGATCGACTTGCCGTCAGGCGAGAGACGCAGCGCGTGCGGACCGTGCTCGCCGCCGCCGCGAATGTCTTTCAGCTTGACTACCTCGTCATACTGATCGTCGCCCGTGGTGTCTTTCAGCCGATACAAACCGCTGCCCGGGCCGCCGTTGACGGAGACGTAGAGCGAGTCGAAGGCGTAGAGCATTCCCTGCGCGCTGGTGATCTTGGCATCGAGCCGCTCGATCTTGGTTGGTTCTTTGCTGCCGGGAGCGGGCGGCGTGATCCGGCACAGGCCTTTGTCTCCCTGGTCGCTGGCGATCAGGCGGCCCTTGTTGTCGAACGTAATCGAAACCCACGAACCGAGCTCTTCTTTCGGGACGGTGAACAAGCGCTCGACTTGAAAGCCAGGCAGCACATTGAAAACGCCGGACGGCGTTCCGCTATCTGCGCTGTTGGCAAACACTTCGCCCCAGGCGCCGCCGCCCAGCTTGTCAAGCGAGCGTGCGGCAACCCACTGCTGAGCGTCTTTTCCTTCGCCGGCCTGCCAGGCGCCGTCGGTAACGACGTAATTCTTTTTGCCGTCGGGCATGACCTGGACCAGCTTCAGCACAAAGCCCGAAACGCCGCCCTGGTTCTCCACCTCGGCGCTCAGTGTGTTTTCGCCGGGCTTGATGTACTTCTGCACGTCAACATCCACCGGCGTCTGCCATTCGCTGCTCGAAGCGATGCGCTGGCCGTTCACGTACAACGTCATCATGTTGTCGCACGAGGCTTTCAAGCGGGCCAACTGCGAGCCCCCCTGAAACGTGGTCTTCAGGACGTATTTCTTGTTCGCGTCGGCGCCCCAAATCCAAGTCGGCTTGGGGCCGGCTTCGAACAGTTGCGGATCTGACGCCTGCTGCTCATCGGACTGAGCGTCAGGCGTTTGGGCCGGAGCGAGTTCCGGCTCCTGCGTATATAGTTTCTGGTCCGCCGCCCGCGCTCCTGAAGTCGCCGCGGCAACGATTGCGGCCAGCAACAAGCCGCCGAAAGCGCTGGATATAGCGCGATTTACAAGCCCCGGTAAAGTCCCGCAGCGTCCCTGGACGGGAGCGATCGCGGACAGTTGATAGCAGGCACGGGATCTCACGTTGGTTGTCTCCGCCAGTAGCTTGCTCAAAGGTAAGGTGAAAGAGTTCCTCGCAAGGAATCTTCCACAGTTGTCTGAAGGGCGCGATTATAAACTACCAGCGAGGCGCCGGTGCGATTTTTCCGTGAACCGGAAAACGGGCGTGCCGGCTCAGTTCTTGGAAACGTCCAGCAAGTACAGATCAAACTTGCCCGCCCGTTCCGAGACGAAGGCCAGCCGGCGGCCGTCGGGATGCCAGGCGGGAAAGTCGTCCTGCTCCGGACTGTCAGTCAACCGCCTCAGCCCGCTTCCGTCGACATTCATCAGGTAGATCTCCGGATTGCCGTCTCGCGCGCTGGTAAAGGCGATGCGGCGGCCGTCAGGCGACCACGCCGGGCGCATGTCGCGGCCGGGACTTTGGACCAGGCGTTTGACGTCGCTGCCGTCGGCGCTCATCAGGTACAGATCAAAATCGCCGTCGCGGCTGGAACCGAAGGCGATCTGCTTGCCGTCGGGAGAGAAGGCGGGCCAGAAATTGAGCGACTCGCCCTCGGTCAGTTCCTGGCCGCGGCGGCCGTCGAGTCCGACGACGAGCAGTTGCTTGCCGCCTTTGCCGGGATTGCTGACGACCACGCGGCTGGCATCCGGAGCGAACGTCGGGTGTCGCATACCGGCAAACCCGCCGCCCGGGTCGAAGATCGCTTCCTTGTCTTCGAGCGTATCGCGAATCACCAGTTGCAGGCTCAAATTTCCGCGGTTCTGCACGAAGGCGCAGTAGCGGCCGTCGGCCGAAAAAGCCGCTTCGAACTCGGAAGTCGTCGCCTTGGGATTCAAGCGCTCCTGCACGCCGTCGGCCAGCCGCAACTTGATCAAGCTCGTCTGGTCCGCTTTCTCCAGCACCGTGAACACCAACTCGGCGCCGCGGGAGATAAACACGGGATCCCTCTTCAAGCGGCCATCGGTCGTCAGACGGACCGGTTCGGCGGCGCAGACGATGTCCTGCCGCGCTGAACCCGCGAAAACAGCCGTCCACGCCAAGAACGCCACGGCAACAATCCGGCGGCGCCATGAACCGTCAAAGCAACTCATGGATCACCTGGCCGCCGTCCAGCACTTTCATCTCGGCGCGCGTTTGGGTGTTGATCCCAGCCAACTCGCAAATCGTCGTTCCGACCATGGCGGGCGAAATGGGATCAGTAATAGGCTCCTGAGCCAGCTTATCGCTCTCGCCGATCACGCGTCCCGGTTGCACGCCGCCGCCGGCCCAGATCGAGAAATAGCACTGCGGCCAATGATCGCGGGCGGCCTGGGCGTTGATCTTCGGCGTGCGGCCGAACTCGCCCATCGCCACGACCAGAGTCGACCGCAACAGACCTCGTTGTTCCAAATCATCGAGCAACGCGGAAAAGACGCGGTCGAAGATCGGACCGTGCCGGTCGGCCAGCAGTTCGAAATTGTAAATGTGCGTATCCCAGCCGAAGTCGCAATTGGGAGTCATCGCTTCGACATACTGGCTCCAGTTTACCTGGACGTACGGCACTTCCGCTTCGACCAGCCGGCGGGCAAGCAGGCAGCTTTGGCCGAAAGAAGTTTGCCCGTAAGCCTCGCGCGTGGCCGGGCTTTCCCGCGAGAGATCGAGCGCCTGCCGAGCCTCGGCCGAGGTAAGCAACGCATAGGCCGACTCGTATTTTCGGTTCCAGTCAGCCAGGGGCGTCTGGTCCAAGCGGCGCTCGGCGCGGTCGAGTTCGGCGAGCAGAGCCCGGCGGTCGCTGAGCCGGTCGGGAGAAAGACCTTCAATCAATTTGAGCGTTGGAATGTCGACCTGCCCTTGTTCCGAGCAGGAGACCATGAACGGATCGTAAGCCTTGCCCCACTGTCCGCCGCCATAGCCGACGATCGGCCGCACCACGTCGCGCGGAATGCCGCGGCCCAGCGAGATGAACGGTGGCAAGCGGCCGTCGCCGCGATGACGGGCCACGATCGAGCCGAAGTTCGGCCATACCGGCCCGGGCGCCTCCGGGGCGCCGGTCAGCGCCAGCGTGCCGGCATCGGGATGCCCGGGCGCCTTTGTCTGGTTTGAGCGGATGAGCGAGAACCGATCGGAACGCGCGGCCAAGCGCGGCATCAGTTCAGTAAACTGCACTCCCGGCATGCGCGTGGCGATGGGCGAAAAAGGACCGCGATACGCTGCAGGCGCCTTGGGCTTCGGGTCGAAGGTATCCAAGTGACTTGGGGCGCCCCACAGCCAGACGAGCAGCACGCTTTTCGCGCGGACGGCGCCGTATTCTTCTGCGCCGGCTTTCTGCGACCAGGCGGCCAGCCCGGCGCCCAGCGGCAGCGAGGCGCCATACTGCAAAAACGATCGGCGCGTGACGCCCTGGCAAACGCGGGCGTTAAAACTGCCGATGCTCAGCATGGGGTTCTCCTCGGGCAAAGCGCCGCCGATACCATCCCTTCCGCTCCTGGGGCAACCGTTCCCAACTTACGATGCCAGGAGTAGTTTCGCAACGCGGGGTCCGAGGCGTTCATCAGCAACTCACGGAGGCGTCGGATTGTCGCTCAGCAGGTACGAGAGCAAATCTCGAAGTTCAGCGGGCGTTTTGACCAGCCCGGCGGGCATGGGCGAAATGGTCGAGGCGCTGCGCTCGTCGATGTCGTCCTTCGAGATCGTTTTGCGAGTCGCATCCGGCAGCAACAGCTCCAACGCGTCTTGCGATTCGTTCACGACCAGGCCGGTAAGCACCTGACCTTGGGTGGTGGCGATCACAGCGCCGCGGAACGGTTCGGCCACCTGTCGGCTCGGCGCCAACATCGATTCTACCAGGTATGGGACAGTGAATCGCCGCTTGACCTCCGCCAGACTCGGCGCTCCGCCCCCTTTCTGATCCGGCACGATGGCATGACACTTCACGCAGCCGAGCGTGCCGAACAGCTTGCGGCCGCGAGCGGCGTCGCCCTCGCCGGCGGCGCGAGACCAGTCCGTAGCGAGAAACTCCGCCCCGATGGTCTCGGCGCCGGGGCCCTGCTTGAGTCGCGACGCCAACAGCGATGCATCGAGTTTTTCGGGCAGCACAGCGGCCGCCGTCTCGCGGGCCCGATAGCTCAACCGCAAGTCTTGCGCCTGTGACGAAGGAACGCGCACCAGAATATCGTTGCTGCCTGGCTGGACGTCGAGCAGCCATTCATTTGCATCATGGGCTCCGGCGACGCCTGGCACATTTCGGCCGTTGTGCCAGAGCTTGACCGTCGGGCTTCCGTGCAGCATGAGCAGGGCCGGCTGGCGATGAATGCTCTGCAATTGAAAGTACAGGTATCGCGAACCGGCAGCGCCCTCGGCGCTGGCGAAGTCGAAATGGCCGTCGGCCCATTCCGCGACGTTCCACGACAGTTGAGCTTGCTCACTCGTGTAAACCGCTGCCAGGTCAACGGCGCCCTGTTCCGGCGGGTGAACGCGCTGGAAGTCCAAGTTGCCGTCCCCGAAAGGGCCGATTTCCCAAAGCCGCTCGACAATCTGAAGCGGCGCCGTCGAGAGTTTCTTTCGTTCGACGTCTTGACGGAATTCGGCCACCCGCGGTTCAAGTTGCGGGTCGTTCAACAAGCCGAGGTAATACGCGGCCTGCAATTGCACAGCAGGCCGCGAGTCGCTCAAGGCGCCAACCAGCAGTGCGAGCAATTGCTTCTGCTCCGCCGTAGGCGGCGCCGTTTTCCAGCGTTGGGCCGTCGTGTAGCTGCCGATCCGTCCCAGCTTCGAGAGTTCGACCGGTTCGGCGACATCCGCAAAGTGGAGTTGCGTGTGGAAAAAGGCGTTGCCTTGCGGATAGAACAGCGGCAACTCGGCGGGCGGCGGTTCGTGCACCGGCGGCACAGTCAAACGAGTGCCTGTAGCCAGCACTCCGGCCAAGCGCGTCGCTTCGTCAGACGAATCGAACAAATGCTTCAATTGATTGATCGAAGCTTTGGCGGCCAGCAAGCGGGTCGCTGTTTGTCGCAGATAGGTATCGGAACTGCGGGCCAGGGGCAGAACGGCCGCCAGCGGCAAGGGCGCAGGCGAGTTGAAGAAGAAATCGAGCGCCGCCAACTGCACGCGCGGGTCTGCGTCGGCCAGCGCCTCAAAGAATCGTTCGGCAGGCGGATGCAAACGCGGGAACTCGGCAAGCACGCGAAAGGCCAATTGCCTCAGCTCGCCGCGGCCGTGCGTCGTCAATTCCAGCACCTTCTCCCGCGCGTCCTCACTGCCGCTGGCGCCAGCCAGCCAAGGCAAGTGGAACATGGCCGGATCGTCGTCGGCGATCTGTTCCAGCCGACGCGCTGCCTCATCAAGCAACGGCTGTCCACGCCGCAATAGTTCCTGATGGGCCCGCGAGCGCCGCTCCCATGACGGACTGGAAAGATCGCTCCAGAGCTTGTCGGCGCCAACCGTCGCAATGTCGTACGCTTCGAAAGGATGCTCGGGCGAATCGTCGGCCCGAGTGATCATGACCAGGTCGCTCGCGCAATGCGGCGAAACGACGTTCCCGCCCAGGTACAGGCTGGTCACAAACACGCGGCCGCCGCGGCCGACCGCAATGCCGACCGGCCGGGCCTGGTTGTCTCCCTTGAGGAACGCATGTTCCTCGGTTGCAAAACTCGCGCCGCGTTGGCGGAGCGGATATCGGACGGCCGCCATTTGGTCCCAACGGCACATCAGCAAACTCTGCCGGCAATCTTCAGGAAAGTACGGTTCGTCGTAATAGGCCAGATCGCACGGCACGCCGCGGCCCAATGCAGCGGTCATCGGTTCGAGCAGGTCCGCGCGCTCCGGGCTTTTCGACGCGATCCAGCCTCTTGGCCAGCCGAAATCCGTATGCGGAGCGACGTGCATCAGCCGCGCGGGAGCGTATTTGTCGGCGCGGCTCTCGTGGTCGTTGTCGTTGGTGAACAGGTTCCAATGACTGTCGAAGGCCAGGCCGACCGGTCCGCGAAAGCCGCCCGCCACCACTCGCGGCTGGCTGCCATCCGGTCGCAGCCGCAACACGCTTCCGACGCCCGTGTACGGCGTCTTGCTTCCCGGCGGCTGGCTATAGAGCGTCCAAAAACCCCAATGATCTGGCCGCTGCCAATCTCCATAGTTCAGCAGCGGGTCGCCATGATCGAGATACAAGTCTCCTTCAGGCCCCCAGGCCAGGCAATGGAAGCTGACATGCAGATCGAGAGGCACGCCCCACAGCAGACGTTTGAGTTGCAGGTTCTCGCGCTTGACCACGGCGCCGGGCGCCAGGTACAGGGCGTTGGCGGTTTGGATGTAGAGATCGTGCCCGCGAGTTTCGAGCCCGATGATGATCGAGTCGGGCGGAAAACGCAGCAGCTCGCGCCTGGGACCATAGCTTCCATCACGGTTCGGCTCGAAGACGAACACCGCTTCGCGCCCGCCAACGAATAGCCGCCCCATGCTGTCGGCCCTTACGGCCAGGTAAGTGTCGTTTTCCGAGCGATCGATCAGCACTGCCTTGAGTCGCGGGTCGACGGGCTGCAAATGATTTCCCGGCGGCGGAACGGCGTTTTTACTCGACGGCGTCGCGCTGGCGACTTTGGCGTGGTTCTTGTGCGCGGAAAGGTCTTCGACCGGTTCGCCAGGCTGTTGGAATCGCCACAGACCGAGCGTGCGGTCACCGACTGCGGGCGGCTCCGCTGCGGCTTGTGAGTTCGGATCGGCGCCGCGGCGGATCTGCACCCAGTCGAGCGCGCCGTTGCAGCCGATGCCCCCTTCCACCAACCGCGCAAACGCCAAGCCGCCCGGTACTGCCGCTTTGCCTCGCGACGCAAGGGCCTGATCGGCGACCAACTCGCCATCGCAGAATAGCCGCGCGCGATTGGACTCATAGACAAACGCCAGCCGATGCCACTGTCCGTCGCAGATGTCCTTTTCGCTGCGGACGTGGTCGGGCTGCATGCCTGGCAGATAAACGGTGTAGCGGCCGTTGCCCGCCATCGAGAACATTTCCCAGTGGGCGCCCGATTGCTTTGTGTCGCTGGCGACCAGAATGTTGTAGCCGTTCTTGCCGTTGAGCTTGGCCCGACACTCGACGGTCAAGGGCGGCAAGCGGTACTCGGGCCTTCCTGGGGCCAGCCAACCGCTCGGCGCCGCAGCAGGACGGGGCCTGGCGTAGGTGCGAGGCTTGGGCTTCGGACCGGGCGGCGTGCCGTCAAGCTGGCCGTCGAGTTGGGCGACGAGCCAATCGAGGCCGTCCAGGTTGTCCTGCAGCCGCTGCTCGACATCGTCCATGGTGTGGCCCAGCACGCCGATCGGCCCGCGATATCCGCTGTCGCGGATCGTCTTGAGCAACTCCAGATCGAGATCGCCTTGGCCGAGCGGCACGATCTTTTGCCCCTGGCGGTCGCCGCCTTGGATCATGCCGTTCAGGTTCAAGGCGAGCAAATGGGGCTTGATCTTTTGCAACAAGGCGGGAAAGCGGTCGAGATGTTCGTGGCCGTGGTGCAGGTTATAGACGATGCCGACGTTCGGCAGTTTGAGTTCGGCGAGAAGGGCCAATTGGTTTTCCGGTTCTCCGAACCAGCCGCCATGGTTGTACAGTCCGACCTTGCAGCCGATCTTGGCGGCCGCTTCGGCGATCGGTCGAATGCGGTTCGCTTCTGCGAGCACTCGCTGGCGTTGTTCTTCAGGCGTCTTGGTTGGACCGCCGCCGCCGGTCACCCAAAGCTCCGTTTGGATATTGTTGCGGGCAAGGCCATCGAGCAGGAACTGGGCGTCTTGGTTCAGTCCGCCGGGGAACCAGACGGCGTCGAGCGAGATGCCGCGTTTGCGCAATTCATCGATTTCCTGCTGGAAAGTCGGGAGATGCTCGGCTCGCCAGTCGTAGGCGAAATGCTTGAAACCAAGCCGATTGAGCATTTCCGCACGCTCTTCCGGACCGCGTTTCTTGCCATCGAACGGCACGATGCACCAGGCAATCAGTCTGTCCCGCGCGAACAAGTTCGACTTTTCCGGCGCCTCTCCGGCGCGCGCGGGCCGACTGGCGGCAAGCAGCGTGCAACTTGCAGAAAGAAACAAGAGCGTGAATTTAAGCCAACGGTAGTTAAGCATGGCAGGTAACGGGCTGACAGATGAAAAAGGCGGGGGTGGAAACAAAGCTGGCTGGCTCTGAAGAAGCGGACGCCCTAACTTGGATCAAGGAATTTGAACAGAAGGAAACGAAGGTAACGAAGGAAAGAAACGATCAGAGACGGAAGCGAATCACGGCTTTCTTGCACGTCCAGTCCTCTTGGGGCTCTTCTTTCTCCTCTCTTCGTTTCCTCGGTTACCTTCTGTTCCATCCTGCTCGGCTTTCGAGCGGCTGATCGCTCAGGCGCCGCTTTCCGGCGTCTGCCCATCAAACTCCTGAAGCACGCACTTCAAGCGGGCGGCAATGTGATCGTCCATGGCGCGGCGCGCCGCGCGGGCGTCGCGGGCTTCCAACGCGGCCAGCAGTCGCTGATGCTCGGCGAACGCTTGTTGCAGATTGTCTCGCGTACCGGTCGCCCGGCAGAAGGCCCGCACCAGCCGGCGATATTTGACGATCTCTTGCCGCAAACGCTCGTTGCCGGCCGCCGCGGCGACCTCGTCGTGAAAGCGCAGATCGAAGTCGATCGCCCGGTTGGCCCAATCGCGTTTGACTTTCGCCGCATCGAGGGCGTCGGCCGCCGCGCGCAACTCGGCCAGTTGTTCGCCGGTCATTTTCGCCGCGGCCAATTCGGCGGCGGCCGGTTCCAGGATTCGCCGCACTTCGTAAATGTTGGCCAGGTCCTGTCGTGTAAAGCGGGCCACTCGGGCCTGACGAGAAGCCAGATCTTCCACCAAGCCGTCGGCCGCCAGCCGCAGTAAAGCCTCGTGTACCGGCGTGCGGCTCACGCCCAATTCTGCAGCCAGCGCCACCTCGCTCAACTCCATGCCGCCGGCAAGCGTGCCCGACAGAATCGCTTCCAGGATCCGCTGGTACACCGACTCAGCCAGCGATGTTTTGGCGATGGGCTCTTTGC
>DASZUP010000096.1:0-2306 GCA_035547635.1 Pirellulales bacterium | reverse complement strand
CGGGTTGGATACGCCATACCTTCAGCCAGTTTCCCAGGGTTCAGGAATTCTTCTAGCGATGCCAGTCCTTCCCTGGTTCGGGTCATTCTGGAAACGGCTGTCAGAGCAAGTCCTGTCGCCCCGGGTCGATTCGGCCGAGGTCGAGCAGCAGTTGCGCCGCGCTCGCGAGAAATTGCCTCAGCCGGTCATCTGGCTGCTGGGCAAGACGCAGTCTGGCAAAAGCTCGCTCGTCCGCGCCCTGACCGGCAGCAGCGATGCGGAGATCGGCAACGGCTTTCGTCCCTGTACGCGCACGGCCCGCTTGTACGCCTTTCCGAGCGAAGAAGAATGCCTGGTGCGGTTCCTGGATACGCGCGGCCTGGGAGAAGTGAATTACGACCCCAGCGAAGATATCGCTCACTGCCAACGCCAGTCGCATTTGCTGATTGTGACGGTCCGCGCCATGGATCATGCTCTCCAGCCGGTGGTCGATGCCATGGCCGCCGTTCGCAAGGCGAAACGCGACTGGCCGACGGTCGTGGCGCAAACCGCATTGCACGAAGGCTATTCGCCTGGCGCCTCCCATCCGCAGCCGTATCCTTTCGAAGCCGACGAGTGGGAGGCTTCCGTCCCGGGTGATTTCGGCCGGTCGCTACGGCGACAAAGAGAAGAGTTCGCCGGCTTGGCCAGCCGGTTCGTGCCGGTCGATTTCACGTTGCCTGAAGACGAGTTGCCTCCGCAATACTACGGCGAGGACGCGCTCTGGGCGGCGATCGAAACGGAACTTGGGCTCGGATTGCGGGCCCTCTTGCAGCCGGGCTTGCACGACCTCTACTATCGAAAGGCGCGGTCGCACATCTTGTCGAGCGCGGTAGCCGCCGGCGGGGCGGCGGCTCTGCCGAATCCGGCGGTGAGCCTATCGCTGATCGCCGCCATCGACGCCAAGATGTTTCATGCCATTGCTTCGATCTACGATCAACGCTTGACTGCCCGGGTGATGGGAGAACTGGGCAGCGCCATCGGATCGGGCTTTGTCGTGCGGTTGGCAGGACGCTCGCTGCTGGCCATGATTCCGGTCGTAGGAACGCCCTTCGCCGCGGCGTACGGCGCGGCGACCACCTACGCCTTGGGCCGCACGTTGTGCTGGTATTTCGCCCAGGTCAGAGACGGAGTCACGCCGGCCGCTGACAAGATCCGAGAAACGTTCGCCCAAGAGATGGCGGAGGGGCGCCGCCGCTTCCGTGAGTTCCTGAAGCCATGAGCCGCTTGAAACTTCGCTTTCTTCTGCGCCTGACGGCCTTCGGCCTGCCCTACGCCTTGCTGGCGATCTTGGGCCTGTTGTGGCTGCGAGAGCGGGGCATGATGTTCTATTTCCTGCTTGCGGCGAGCACGGCGGCGTGCCTGGCGTGGCTGGCGCTGAAGTGGATTGAGTCTCGCCCGGCGATCGAGCATGCCATGCCGCCCCCCAGCAAAACCTGGCCGCCAGCGGGCGAAGCGGCCTGGGCCGACGTCGACCGATTTGCGGCTCAGGTCGAAGCGAAGCCGCCTTCGTTGAGCGACGCCAATCAATGGTCGGCCACGTTCTATAACGTCTTTGCGATCGTTGCCCGGCATTTCCATACCGAGTCGAAACGGCCCGCCTTGGAGGCGCCCGTCCATGACTTGCTGAGGGTGGCCGAACTGGTCGCCCGCGATCTCCGCGTCTATCTGCACGAGCGAGTTCCGGGGGGCAAGCGCATGACCGTGCATCAGCTTTACCGGGTCGTAAACTGGGGACCGGCTGCCACACAGTTCGTGCAACGGGCCTGGAACGTCGTGCGGCTCGGCCGCTTCTTCTGGAACCCCGCGGCGGCGCTGGCGGCCGAAGCGGGAACGTTGGCCGGCGGCGGGATGGACGCCATGGCGGCCGACCTGCCGGGGCTGGCGGCTGGCTACTGCGTGCGACAGACGGGCAAGTACGCCATCGATCTCTATAGCGGACAGCTCGATCTCGACGATCCCGCCCTCCAAGCCCTCGATACCGAAAAGCCTTTGCGCATCGTCGTGCTGGGGCAAGCCAAGGCCGGCAAGTCGAGCCTGATCAATGCGATTTTCGGCACGGTGAGAGCCGCCACTGACGTGCTGCCCTGTACTGATGCCATCACTCCGTACCTGCTCGAGCGCGACGGCCTGTTCAAGGCCATCATCTACGATACCATCGGCTTTGGCGGCGCGGATGACCAGCGGGCGCAAGCGCTGTTGAAAGCCGAGTTGGAGCAGTGCGACCTGGTGCTGCTCGTAAGCTCGGCTGCAATGGCGGCGCGAGAAGCAGACCGAAAACTGCTGGA
>DASZUP010000095.1:0-9660 GCA_035547635.1 Pirellulales bacterium | reverse complement strand
TCGACATGCGTCCGGCCTGGACCTGCCTGATCGGCATCATCCTGGCCGTGGCGCTGAATAAGTGTACCGAGTACTACACCGGCACCGAGTATTCGCCTGTCAAAAGCCTGGCCAAGGCCTGCGAGACGGGCCATGCCACGAACATCATCCAAGGCTTTGCCCTGGGGTACGAGAGCACGGTGGCGGCCGTGTTCATTATTGCCGCGGCCATTCTGGCCAGCGTGCTGATCTACGTAGGCACGAATGCCACGTTCGTAGCCTTTGGAGTCACAATGTGCGGCATCGGCATGCTCACGTTGACCGGCAACACGATTTCCATGGACGTGTTCGGACCGGTCGCCGACAACGCCAACGGCATCGGCGAAATGGGCTACGACAAGGAGGCCATGGGCGAGGAAAAGTACGACGAGGCGCGTCAAATTCTGGCCGACCTGGACGCCGTGGGCAACACCACCAAGGCCATCACCAAGGGCATTGCGATCGGTTCGGCCGTGATCGCGGCCGTGTCGCTGTTCAACAGCTTCATCGTTTCCGTCGGCTCCGGCGGCAAGGGCGAAGCGGAGCTGATCAGCGAAGACGTTTATACCAAGGTGGCCAACCTGCTGACCGTTTCCAACCCGCATTTGTTCATCGGCATGCTGATCGGCGGTGCGGTGCCGTTTTTGTTCAGCTCAATGACCATTCGCGCCGTCGGCCGGGCGGCGTTTTTGATCGTGAAAGAGTGCCGAGTGCAATTTCGCGACAAGGAAATCTGGGCGGGAACCAAGAAACCCGACTACGGCCGCGTGGTCGACATTTGCACGACCGAGGCCCAAAAGGAACTGGTCGGCCCGGGGATGCTCGCCATCGTCGCGCCGGTGCTGGTCGGCTTCTGCCTGGGCACGATTGCCTTGGCCGGATACCTGGCCGGCATGATCGTCACCGGCCAATTGCTGGCCGTGTTCATGGCCAACGCCGGCGGCGCCTGGGACAACGCCAAGAAAACCGTCGAAGACGAGCCGCGAGACTTCGAGGCCAACACCGGCAAAGGGAGCGAGAAGCACAAGGCGGCCATCACCGGCGACACGGTCGGCGACCCGCTCAAGGATACGGCCGGCCCGGCCATCAATCCGTTGATCAAGGTGATGAACATGGTCAGTCTGCTGATCATCGGCGTGGTGCTTCCGTACGACGGCGAGTTGATCAGCAAAATGGGAAGCGGCTGGCAAAAGGCCGTTGAGCTGAGCGGCGCCAAGCCTCACGACAAGCTGTTCTGGGGCGCCATTGGCGTCAGTGCGCTCGGACTGCTGTGGGCCATCTGGCAGTCGAAGCGTGAAACGCCTGAGATGAAAGGCGAATAGAGAACGCTCAGTGACGGCGGCCGCCGACTTGAGAAAAAATCGGTTGCCGGAATTTCACGACTTTTCGCCAACGCGCGCTGAAGCTTGCCAGCACTGATAACCGATGTATGTCTTGCAGCCGGCGTGAAGCACAATGTGCTCGCGTCGGAAGGGGGGGCAATGAGGCTGGAGCCAGACGGCCAGGCAACCGGCTGCAACCCGGTCTAAGTGGGTTCGACTCCCACCGGCCTCTTTTCAATGCGTTCAGGCGCTGCATGCAAAGCGCCGGTCGGGCGTAATTCCGCCCGGCGTTTCTCAAGCCGCGAGCCGGATGGCCGCGGCTTTTTTCATTTAGCTTCCGCCCGCTTGCGAGCGGGTCAGCGACTGGCGGGCGGGTTCAACGAGCGCTTCTTGATGCAGCCGCTGGACGATCGTCGGCGAGTTGATGTAAGTGGTCCAGCCGTGCTTATTGCCGACGGCGTCCGAGACGTTGACCTCCACGACTTTCTTGCGGTGCGCGCCTAGCCTCCGGTCGGCGCCCAGCCCCGTGGCGCCCAGCGCCTGATCGTCCTTGCGAGGCGAGAGGAAGCGATACCACTTGAGCACGCGGTCTTGCGGGTTGACCAGCACGACCATGCGTTCCACGGCGCTGAGCGCAAAGCCGTGCTGACGGCCCGGCAGCAGCCAGTCTCGATCCAGCGCCGCGGCCATCAACACTGCGTGCAGCGGCGGGCGCGGATACTGCTCGCGCTGGCCCAGGCGGCGGCCTTCCAGCACGCCCCCGCCGAGCAAGTGCAGGGCGCCGGTAATGACGCGGGCGCCGAAGCTGTAGCCCACCAGGCTGACGGGATTGTCGCCGCGCTGGCGATCCAGAAAGCGGGCCAGGTAATAGGCCTCGATGTTCGTGCGTTGCGCCTTGATCCGCGCATCGTCGCGAAATCGGCCGGGAATGTGGTCGCTGGGCCAGGACCAGACGATCAGCCGCACGCGTTGTCCCGCAGGCGCTTTGCGCACTAATGAGCGGTAGACTTCCCAACCCTTTGAAACAGCCAACCGGCTGTCGGTGTCGTTGCCGTGCACCAGCACGCTGGTCACGAACTGCGGCGAGTCGGAGGCGGTCAATTCCTCGAGCGATGCATCGGCCCAGCCGGCGCCTTGCCGGTATCGCCGTATCGCGAGCGACGCCTGGCCGCTGTCTCGCGAGCTGTGCGGCAGCGAGCGCGTGTTGACCAGCCAGAGTTGATGATCGTCGTCCTGCCGGGGCGCCCCGCCGGACTTGTCATCCTCCCCAGGGCCGGACTTGTCGACGATGTCCTCAGGGAAGCTAAGGTCATCGGCGCCAGGCAAGGGCGGCGGCGGGAATAAGAGTTGATCGCCCAGCGGACGGGCGGCGGCCTTCGTCAATCCTTCGGCGCGCGCCTGGCCGACGAAGGCGAACGTCAGCGAGAGCATCGCTGCGGCGAGCCATCCAAGGCGGCATTCGGCGGTCGATCCGTGACTGAAGGAGCGCATCGATTGTGCGGTCTTTTGGCCTCAAGGAGGAACGAGGATTGTTTCTCAAATGTAACCCCTGTTCTGGATGCAGGCGGAAAAAAAGCCACGTAGGTTGACGAAAAAAATCCGATCGTTGCGTTTGCACATCGTGGGGCGTGTTGTAGAGTTGCTTGACCCGCAGTTTCGCCAGAAGTGTCGAGATCCTTCGATTGTCGAGAGGAGAGCCATGAAACGGCTAATGATTTTGACGGCGGCGGCGATGATGATGGCCGGTGCGCTGGGCTGCGGTCGCCTGTTCAACCGCGGCAGCGCGTGCACCAGCTACCCCGTCGTCCCGGCATCGCCCTGCGAACCCGATCCGTGCATGGGCGCACCCGCCGCCATTACGGAAGGCGCCCTGCCGGCGCCCGTGTACACGCCCTAGCTTTTGCCTGCCATGGCGAAAGCTCTGCCAGGAGCCTTCCCTGACGCGAGGCGTCCGTGCCATCCTGATCACGACGCCTCGCGCGGGGACCTTGCTTCCTGGTTCTGTATTGTTGCTCAGATCCGGCTTGAACGACGCAGGCTCCGCCAGAGCGGCGCTGGTTCAGGCTCTTGCACGCGTAACCCGCGATTAAGGAAGTCAACGATGGCGACTCCTGCAGTGCGCTCTCGTCCGCGCAATGTCGGACGACAGATTCTGCGACGCTTGTTCGATGCGGCCCATAGCCGTCCGCGTCCGCACCTGTTCTTGCAGTTGAAACCCCCTGGCCCGGAAAACACCCCCGCTGCCGGGTAGAGCGGCAAGTAAGCGCCGCCTTCCTGCTGGCCGTTCGCAGCTCGGCGTTGCACTGTCGGGCGTAACATGGCATCTTGGGGAGCCTCGGCGGCAACGGCCCAAGCGACGAGCGCGCGTTCATGCGAGCTCTCGTCTGGCAGGCCGCGTCTGCTGGACAGACAGCGCCGCAAGTGCCAGACGTCAAGGAAGCTCGCGTGGCCAAGCAGGGTGAAATCGACTATCTGAAAAACCTCGACGAAGCGGAAGTTCGTCATGCGGTGAACAAACCGTTTTCGGACGACGCTTGCGAGGTGCTGCTGATGGAGATCGGCGCCGTCATGGCGCTGCTGCCGCGGCCGCCCGCACGCGTGCTGGATATCGGCTGCGGCGCCGGCTGGACGAGCTTGTTCCTGGCGCGGCGCGGCTACGAGGTTGTCGGCCTGGATATTTCCGCCGACATGGTAGCCCACGCCGAGGCTTGCCGCATCCGCTGGGAGCTGGACAATGTCCGCTTCGTGGCGGGCGACTATGAAACCGTCCGGTTTGAAGCGGAGTTCGACGCCGCATTGTTCTTTGACTCGCTGCATCACGCCATCGACGAGCGAGCCGCGCTCGAGATGGCGTTTCGCGCGCTGAAGCGCGACGGACGTTGCGTCGCCTCAGAGCCCGGCGTCGGGCATGCCGAGGCGGAAGTTTCCATCCAGGCCCGCGAGAAATACGACGTCACGGAGAAAGACATGCCGCCGTGGCGAATTATCGAAATCGGCCGGCAAGTCGGCTTCCGCACCTTTCGGACTTACCCGCATTGCCATCAGGTGCGTTGGGCCTTGTTCTCCGACCAGCCAGGGCGCTGGTTCGGCTGGCTGGGCCAACGCTGGGGGCTCTTCCGCCGCCTGGCCTCGATCGGCTCGATCTCCAAGATCCGCTTTCTCTCCGAGCTGGGCAACGGAATTACCGTGCTCTGGAAATGACCGGAGAGCGGCGCGGTAGTGACGCTATTTCGCGTCGTGCTCGCGGCACCAGGCGATTTTATCGGCCGTGCTGGAAAGCGCCGCGCCGGATGACTTGGCCGGGGCCGCTTTGACGGGGGCCGCTTCTACTTCTGGTTCCGCTTCCGGTTCGGGGGCCGCCGCCTGGGGAGCTTCTTCCACGGCCGTAGGCGCCGCTTGTTCGCTAGCTGCAGCGGCTGGGGCCGCCGGAGCGGCGCCCTTGTTGGCGCGAGCGGCGGCCAGGATTTCAGCGGTGGAAGGTTTTCCCGACTTGGCGGCGGCGGGTTTTTCCGCCGGTGCAGCGGCTGGCGCCGCAGTCGCCTCGGCCTTCGCCGGAGCGGCCGCTTTCCCCCCGCGAGCGGCCGCCAGAATGTCGGCGGTCGACTTCTTCGGCGCCGCGCCGGGCTTCTTGGCGGCGCCTTGCGACCGGGCCATTTCCAAGGGAGAGAGCTTCTTTTCGCCAGCCGGGGCGGCGGCCTTGGGCTTGGGCGCCGGCTCCGTCTTGGCTGGCTTTTCTTTACTTTCGGCCGGCTTAGGCAGCGGCTGATCGACGACCTTCAAGTAATCCAGATCGATATCGTACCAGCCGATATTGTTGTTCGCTTCGAACTCGACCAGGGCCCGGCCGCTCATATTGACCGTCTTGATGCGGCCCGTGGCGCCGCGAAACCGGGCCAATTCCGGGCGTTCGCCGTCTACCACGACGTATTTGTCCGTGTAGTCCTGCTTGAGCTTCTCGATCTGGTCGAACACCATCTGCTTGTTGCTCCCGCCGTCCCGGTCTCGCCCGTACCGCGCTTGGGTTTCAGTTCGTCTACGAACCTGGATTTTGGACGATCCGGGGCTCGAAATCAAGGTCCGCCGACTGGCGATTCAACGCGGCCTTACCGAAAGTATACCGCCGCTCTCGGGTCCCGGAGAGAAGCAAAAACTAACCGCTAATTTCCACTAATAATCGCTAAATTGGCGACTGCGGCGGCCCCTGCGTGCGACGAACGGAGGCAGCGTCGCTGGCCCAGGCGGCGGCGTCTATTTTCCGCCGGCCGCCAGCAGTGCGGCGAGCGTTTGAGCCAGGTTATCGAGCGCGGAGCGGTCGGGGAGCGTGACCGTAAGCCGCGGTTTGCCGGCGCCGTCTTCATCGACGCAGGCGCCCAGGCCGGCGCGCAAGTCGTCTACCAGCCCCTTTTCAGGCGCGGCGGCGCCGTTCTGAGCAACCAGTTCGCCGAGGAACTTGAAGGCGGCGCCGAGCAGTTCGCCCCCCGCGGCGGCGACTCGGTCGCGATGCGAAGCGTCGCCGGTGCGCGTCGATGCTTCCGCAGCCTGTTTGACCGACTCGTCGACCGGCGCCTCGGGCCTGGCGCCCAGCAGCACTTCGAGCCGGCTTTTGAGTTCCTCCATGCCGCTGGCAAAATCCACCTGGTCGATTTCCGACTCGACGTCGAGCGCCGCCAGAGCCAGGTCCTTCTTGGCGGCGATCGTGGCCAGCAGGTTTTCTTCAAGGGTCTCTTCGGTGACCAGCACGAACACCTGCACCTCCTGCTTCTGGCCCATGCGGTGCGCCCGGGCGATGCGCTGCTCGAGCACGGCCGGGTTCCAGGGCAGGTCGACGTTCACCACGGTGTTGGCCGCTTGCAAATTCAAGCCGACTGAGCCTGCGTTAGTCGTCAAGAACAGCTTGCAGTTCGGGTCCGTCTGGAACTGGTGAACCAGGGCCTGCCGCTGCTTTTGCGGCACGCCGCCGTCGAGCCGCACGAAGTCCAGCTTGCGCTTCTTGAGCTGCTCGGTGATCAGGTCGAGCATGGTCGTCCATTCCGAAAATAGCACCACCTTGCGCCCTTCCTCTTCGAACAGCCGCTCGAAAAGGTCGTCGAGGTAGGCCAGCTTGGTCGAATAGCCGGGCTTTTGCTTGTCGACCAGAAACGTGCCGTCGGCGGCCATGCGGCACATCAGCAGCGCCTTTTGCAGCCGCAGCAAATCCATCTCGCTGATGAACTTCTTGCTGGTGATCGAGGCTACGACCTGCATGTGCGTGCGGTGCAACTCGCGCTGTTCGTCAGTCGGCGCGATGCGTATGATCTCCGTGGTTCGCGGCGGCAAATCGAGTCGCACGCTCTCGCGCGTGCGCCGCAGCAAGACGGGTTTGAGCGCTTCTCGCAAGTCGCTGAGATTCTTGTAGCCCAGCACCTTGCCTTTCTCGTCGACCATGCGGTGCTTGTTGAAGAAGCGGAAGCCGGGCCCCAGGCGGCGGTCGTCGATGAATTGCACGACGGAATACAGCTCGTCCAGGCGGTTTTCCAGCGGGGTGCCGGAGAGCACCAGCGCAAAGCGGGATTTCAGGCTCTTGATGACGTTGCTGGTCTTGGCCTCCCAGTTCTTGATCCGCTGGCCTTCGTCGAGAATGATCAAATCCCACGCCACTCGCTCGACGGCGAGAATGTCTCGCAGCACCTGCTCATAATTGCAGACGGTAAAGAAGCACTCGTTGCCGTACTGAGCGTGCCGCTCTCGTGCGGCGCCGCCGATGAGCTGCACGTCGCGATCGCAGAAACGGTGAATTTCATTGCGCCATTGCGATTTGAGCGACGCAGGACAGACGACCAGCACTCTTTTGGCGCCGGCTTCGCGGGCCAACAACTCGGCCACGCCGACCCCTTGGATCGTTTTGCCCAGGCCCATGTCGTCGGCCAGAATGGCCCGTCCCGCCCCGGCGGCAAACGCCACGCCGTCCATCTGGTACGGCAACAGCGGCGTCTTGAGCAACGTGGTGCGCAGCGGG
Source organism: Pirellulales bacterium (assembly GCA_035547635.1). Taxonomy (GTDB): domain Bacteria; phylum Planctomycetota; class Planctomycetia; order Pirellulales; family JAICIG01; genus JAICIG01. The sequence continues at coordinate 2,325 of DASZUP010000095.1, read as the reverse complement.
TGGCCCGCCGGGTCGCGGCGCACCTCGGCCATCCTGGTCCGCATGTGTTCTTCGAACAGCCGCTGCTCAATAAACTCCTCGGCGTCGGGATAGACCATCACTTCGCGGCCGAGTTTTTGCAACCTGGCCAGACGCTGCGTCAGGTCGCGCAGATCTTCGATCGGGCGGTCCTTGAGCGGGGCGATGATCCTGGCCGCGTCGTCCTCCAGGCGGTCCGGCACAAGCAGACGCAGGGTCACGTCGCGGTCGTAGCGCAGGTGCAAGCCGAGCCGCTTTCGCCGATAGGGGCGTTTGAGCCTGCTGGCGGTGAACTTGCGTTTGGCTTTCTGCAGCACGTGCAGGATGTGCTTGCAGGTTCCCAGCGTATTGGTGCGGAAGTCGGGACAGGAGCAATAGGAGTCGCCGCGCTCGACGCCGCGCAGGGCGACGCGGTAGCTTTTGCCGCTCAGGCGATTGGTGACGACATAGTCGGTCCATGGCCGAGAAGCGTCGGCCGCCTGAATGGTCATTTTTTCGGTCTTGGCCCGCTCCGCCCGCTCGGCCAGGGCCCTTTCCACCAACTCGGCTTCGCTCAGGCTCTCAACCGCGACTCGCGGCGGGGGCGCAGCGGCCAGTCCTAATGCCAGCTTGTCTTCGAGAATCAGCGAGAACGCCGCGCCAACGTGTTCGCAGGCTTCGGTACAGCGCGTGCAGTTGAAGTGCAATCGCTGACGCGCTTCAGCCATGAGCGTGATGGTCACCACCAGGGGCCCGCCGTCTGCAAACTCGCCGGGGAACCGCAGGCGGAACAGATCGTCGCCCAGGAAGACGTCTTCGTCGATATTGAAGTCCCACAGGTTCGCGCTTTGCTGGATCAGCTTTTTGCCTTGCGGGCCCAGCAGCTTGCAAGCCTCGACGAAGGTGAGATGCGAAAGCTTGTCTTTCAGCGACAGCCGCCCGCTGGGGCGTGTTCTCGACGTGCGCGTCGTCATGACAGAAGTCTCCTGGAGGCTGCAAGGAGCATTTCCCTAAATGGGCGCAGTGAAAAGGCGGCGCGTCCACGCCTAGTCTACCCGGGCGGCGCGGGCCTTGAACAGTCTCAAGCTCAGATCGCTATTCGAGAATCCAAGCGATCTTCTCGATCTCTCCCCGAATTTGCTCGGGGGCAACGGGCGTCTCGAGGATCAACGGAACGTCTTTTGGCAAGAGGTGCGCCACCCGGCGAAACGCCAGAACACTCTCGTAGTTGAGCGGCTGGTGCGCGCTGCTCGAATTCACCAAGCTCACGTGAATCTGTTGGATGCGGTCTCTGAAACGCCGAAGAATGGCGTCGGCTTCGCACATTGTGGGATCGATTTGTCGTGCATGCCCGATGTCAAAGCAAAGGGTCGCCAGTGGCAGTCTGGCAAAGTAGCCGGCAAGCTCAGACGATGTCCTCCCGACCGCTTTTCTTTTGTCCATGTTTTCCAGGCACAGCTCTCTCCCAAGTTCGGCCCAGGCGTCGAAATTCACGATAACGTCAGGGTGCACGACGACCGGCCATCCTCTTCTGGCAAAACCAGCGAGTATTGAAACAACTTCGCATTCGGAGAGATCCTTCAAGCGGCTCGGAGCATGCACTGAGATATAGTTGAATTGCCTCAAGTCAAGGGAGTCGACCACTCTTGCCAGCGGAAGAAGTTCCTCTTCACGGAGTGCCGATAGCTCGATGGCCGCCGTTGGCAGTCCGGTAACCATCTTTAAGCCCAGACGCACGTTTCCGAGCGCAAGGCTTCCCGTCGAAAACCCGACTACCATTGCTAAAACACTCCGTAGGCAATCGTAAACTCTCGCAGATCGGAATCCGCCTCGAAGAATGCCTTGCTCAACGCGTCCTGAAACTGGTGGCTTATTTCGCGTATTTCCAGGAATTCGCGATCGTGATAAATGCTGGCGGGAGAAACTCTTCCGAGATGCGCTCGAACCGTTTCATCGTCAAGTTTTTCCAAGAATGCCTCGTAGCAATCGAGCATCAGGCCTGCATGTTGATGGAGTCCCAGGCCGTGAAATGCCCATCCAATGATGTTCAATGGCGACGCCTGAACGAAACGCATCAGGTGTTCTTGCATCACCGGGACATATTGCGCCGCGTCGCCGGGCTTGATCTTCAGGCTTGCGTTCTTGTAGCAACTAAACACGGCAAGCAGCGCCGACACGAACAGCAGCTTGCGGGACATCCGCAACTTGATATTTCTGATTGCCCATTTGCCGCCAGCTTGCTCCCACTCCTTGTAGGCAAAATCAACGCACATTGTTCGCCAATACCGCACCACATCATTCAAGAGAAACCGCGGAATGCGAGAGCTG
>DASZUP010000094.1:0-33021 GCA_035547635.1 Pirellulales bacterium | reverse complement strand
GATCGATTATTACAACCAGCATGACGTGCGCTCGCCGGAAGATCTGCACTTCATTGGCCTGGCGGCCGCCCAGTTCGCCCGTTGGCGGCGCAACAGCAGCCAGTTTTCGTTCCTGGTCAACGAGCTCTATCCTGACGTGCTGCAGCTCGATGAGAACTATTGGCCGGCGCACCTGGAGACCGGGCTGCTATTCCTGGAAAAATACAACGAGGCCGAAGCGTCGCGCAGCTTGAAGCAGGCGCTGGCCATCAACCCGAATGCGGCGGAAGTCCACGCGGCGCTGGCCGCGCTCGCGCTGCAGAACTTCCAGGTTGAAGAAGCGCGGCGCCTGATCGACAGGGCCGTAGAGATCAATCCAGAGTTGCTTGAGGCTTACGTCTATCGGGCCGACTCCCACCTGACCAACTACGAGGCGGGCGAAGCGATCAAGGTGCTGGAGCAGGCGATCAAGCTCAATCCTCGCTCCGAGCTTGCGCTCGGGCGCCTGGCGGGCGCCTACGCGGCAGTCGATGGCATAGACGATCAGCCGGAGCAGGGGCGGCTGGCAAAGCTGATCGCCGAAGTCGACGAGTACAACGCGCATGCCGGCCAGTTTTACTGTTCGCTGGCCACGGCCCTGGAACTGAGCCGCAAGTTCCCCGGCGCGGCCCGATATTACCGCGAAGCCGTCCAGCGAATGCCGCAGTTGACCGAACCGCGCGGCGCGTTGGGGCTGATGCACATGCGGTTGGGGGACGAGGTCGAAGCCAAAAAATTGCTCGACGAGTCGTTCGAAATCGATCCGTTCAACGTGCGCGTCAGCAACAGCCTGAAGGTGCTCGAAGTGCTCGACGGCTACACGGTGCTCGAAACGGAACATTTCGTGCTCAAGTTCGACCGCGGTCAGGACGACATCCTGGCCCGGTATGCCGCCAAGTACCTCGAAGATGAAGTTTTTCCGCAACTCGTCAAGCACTTTGGCTACGAGCCGCCGGGCAAGTCGCTGTTTGAAATCTTCTCTCAGGCCCGCAACACCAGCGGCCACGGCTGGTTCAGCGCTCGCATGGTCGGCCTGCCGTACGTGGGCACGGTCGGCGCCTGCGCCGGCAAGATGGTGGCCATGGCCAGCCCCAACGGCCTGGAAAAGAAATTCAACTGGAGCCGCGTACTGAAGCACGAGTTCGTCCACGTGCTCAACTTGCAACAGACACACTTCAACATTCCGCACTGGTTCACCGAGGCGCTGGCGGTCCAGAGCGAAGGCTATCCGCGGCCGCAGATGTGGGACCAGTTGCTGGCCGAGCGCGTGCCCAAGGGGGATCTGTTCAACCTGGACAACATCAATCTCGGCTTCGTGCGGCCCAAGTCGAGCTTGGACTGGAACTTCGCCTACTGCCAGTCGCTCCTGTACGCACAGTGCATGCTGGCGGAGTACGGCGACGACGCACTGGCCAAAATGCTGTTGGCCTATCGAGACAACCTCGACACGCGAGCTGCTCTGCAGCGTTGCTTCGACGTCGAACAGGAAGCGTTCGAGCAGAAGTATCTGGCCTATATCAAGCAGGTCGTCTCCGGGTTGAAGCAAGACAGCCAATCAGCGGAGTTGAGCCCGTCCGAGTTGGAAAAGGCGTTGGCCGCAGATCCCGACAACGCCGACCTGCTGGCACAATCCGCCTTCGCCCGCTTGCAACGGAAGGCCTATCCCCAAGCCGCTGCCTTGGCAAAGCAAGCCATCAAATCGCAACCCCGGCATCAACTGGCCACGTATGTCTTGGCGCGCTTGCAATTGCTCGTTGGAGAAACGGGCGAAGCCGTCCGGTTGCTCGAAGCCTGTTTGGACCGCGAGGCGCCGCAAGAAAACGCGGTGAACCTGCTGGCCGGCTTGAAGTTCAAAGCCAAACAGTACGATGAGGCGGCGCGGTTATACGAGCTCGGCGCCAAAAGCCAGCCAGGCAATCTGAAATGGGCCAAACTGCTGGCTCGGGTCTATCTGACAACCGGAAATTCTGAGAAACTGGCGCCCCTGCTCGCTCAATTGGCACATGCCGATCCGGACGACCTGACCGTGCGAAAGAAGCTGGCGCAATTGTCGCTGGAGGCTCAGGATTTTGCCGCCGCGGCGAATTGGGCGAACCAGGCGAATCAGATCGACGTACAAGACCCGGAGATCCATCGTACGTGGGCGGAAGCGCTTGCGGGAAGCAAGGACTTCTCTGGCGCTACCGAGGAATATGAAATGACCATTCGATTGGCGCCCGACGAGCCCGGCTACCGTGTCGCGCTAGCCGGCGTTTGCATTCAAGCGGGCGACCGCGCCAAAGCACGGCGCGTGCTGGAAGCGGCGCTGAAAATGGCGCCCGACCACCGCGGCGCCAAAGCCTTATTGGAAAGTCTCGACCCTTGAAGCACGACGCCCCCGCAACCAACGACGCTCGTTCGCCCCAACCGCCGCCTACGTCGGCGGGTTCTGGCGAGGCTGCACGGTCGGCCGCTGAGATGAGCATCCGCCAGTTCCAGCAACTGATACGCGACATGTACCTGGAAAAGGACCTGGCCCGCGGCGTCGACGGCACGTTCATGTGGCTGATGGAGGAAATCGGCGAGTTGGCCAGTTGTCTGCGCAATGGTACGCACGAGGAACGTCTTGGCGAGTTTGCCGATGTCCTCGCCTGGCTGACGACCATCGCCAACGTGGTCGGCGTGGACCTGTCGGAAGCCGTAGCGCGAAAGTACGGCGCCGGCTGTCCGGGTTGCGGGCAGATCATTTGCACGTGCGCCGACGCGGAGAAGCCATGACCCTTGTCGATCAAGCGAACGACGCCGCGAGTTGGCGCGGCGCCCAGCGCCGGGAATCTTTCCGTTTGCGACTCAGCCGGATCGCCGAGCATTACCGCCCGAATTGCGCACGGCCAACACCAACCCCAAGCGCAAGCGAGGAAATGGCAATCGCAATGACGTCGCATCGAAGGCCCTCGCTAGCGCTTCGGGTTAGTGTGCTTTCCGGCAACTGGTTGCCGTCATGTTTGCGCTACGCCTCGCCTCTTCAATGCGCAATCCGAGCTAGCCTCTGCGCCGCGTTGCTGTTGTCCATCGCCGCAACCGCGCGCAGTGCAGAGCCGCCTGCTTCGCAACCGGAACTCCTCTCCAAAAGCGCAGCCGAGAGCCGCGTCAAAGGGCCGGCCGTCGCGGCCCTGAAGGTCGGCTTCAATGACGTCTACCGGGTCGGCTGCTGGACGCCGGTCGAGGTGGTGCTGCAAGGCGGCGCAGCAGACCTGCAGGGACGCGTTGAGCTGAGTCTGCTCGACGGCGATGGCATGGCCAGCGAGATCGTTTCCGATGAACTGACGCTGCCCTCAGGCAAGCAGACGCGCGTCTTGCTGTACGCCAAGTTCGGCCGGCTCGGCGGCAATGTAACGGCGGCCTTCAGTCGCGATGAAGAGCTGCTTTTCAAGCGAGTGTTTACCGCCGGCGCCGATGCCGACGCGGACTTTTCGCTGGCGCTGCCTTCGGCCGATCGGCTGATCGTGCAGCTTGGAGCTCCGATCGGCATCGAAGACGTCGTGGCCCGGCAGCGAAGAGACTCGCCCGAACGCATCGTCCTGGTCGCCTTGGAAAGCGCCGACCAACTGCCGACGCGCTGGTGCGGCTATGAAGGGGTCGACACGCTGGTTCTGTCTGCGGCCGAAGATCAGCTTTACGCACCGTTGAAGTCGGATCCAAAGCGTTTACAGGCGCTCGAGGAATGGGTCGAAATGGGCGGACGCATCATCCTGGCCAGCGGCAACGACGCGCCCCGGCTGCTCGCTCCCGAGAGTCCGTTGGCAAGGTTCGCCCCCGGCAAGTTCACCGAAATGCTGGCGACGCCCCGGACCTCCTCATTGGAGACTTACAGCGGCGTGACGTCGCGGGTTGAAGTGGCGCGAGGCGAGGGCATCCAGGCCATTCGTCTGGATCAGATGCAAGGAACCGTCGAGTTGGGCGAAGGGGAGCTTCCGCTGATCGTCCGTGCGCCGCGGGTCTTCGGCCGCGTGACTTTTCTGGCGATCGATCTCAGCCGGAAGCCGCTCGCCCAATGGAGCGGCCGCGTGGGACTGGTCGAGAGATTGTTGGGGCGTAAGACGCGCCGCGGCTCCGACGAGGAACAAGACATCGGCCGCACGCCGGCCGTACACCTGGGCATTACGGATCTGGCCGGCCAGTTGCGCGGCGCGCTCGATCAGTTCTCTGAAGTCGAGCTGGCGCCCTTCTGGCTCGTCGCAGGATTGATCTTTATCTACCTGCTGTTGATCGGCCCGCTCGATTTCTTCCTGCATCGCAACGTGACTCGACGGATGGCCTTGAGTTGGCTCTCGTTTCCGCTGTGGGTGGTGGTGTTCAGCGCCGGGGCGTATTGGGGAGCGGGCCGCTTGAAGGGCGATAAGCTGCGCATCAACCAGGTCGATCTGGTCGATATCGACGCCGCCTCGCGGAACGTCCGCGGCACGACCTGGCTGAACCTGTTCAGCCCGGAAACGACCGAATACGACTTGTCGCTCGAACCGCGAATCGCCGGGCAGGAGGCCGACGGTAAACGCGAGCTGCTCTGGTCGTGGATGGGTTTGCCGGGGCCGGCTTTGGGCGGCATGGAACACGCCGCGGCGGGGCCGCGCGGCGCGGCGCAGCCGTATTACTTTTCGCCGGAACTCGACGCCACGCTCGGCGTGCCGATCCCCGTCTGGGCGACGAAAAGCTTTACGGGCCGTTGGCGCTGCCGCGCTGCTCCCGGCATAGAAGCGACACTCACGGCCGGCGAGGATAACGTGGCCGATGGGCGGCTCACCAGCCGGCTGTCCGATACTTTGACCGGCAGCGTTCTGGTCTGCGGCCGCTGGGCCTATTTGCTCGGCGATATCGAGCCCGGCCAGACGATGCTGATCCGGCCGGGCGAGCAGCGAGACTTGCAAGCGGTGCTCAAGGACTTCAAACTGATTAAGGAAGAAGAGCATTTCGTCCAGGTTTCGACGCCGTACGACCAGGCCGGCTTCGATATTCGCTCGATCCTGCAGCAGATGCTGTTTTACGACGCCAGCGGCGGCCGCCGCTACACGGGACTGGCGAATCGGTATCAGCACTTCGCAGACCTGAGCGAACACCTGGAGCTGGGCCAGGCCATCCTGTGGGGCGGCATGAGGCGCCCGGCCGCCGAACTGCAAAACGACGGCCGGCCGCTTGCTGGAGCGAGCGAAAGCCACTCAACCTTCTACCGCTTTGTCCTGCCGCTGGAGCAGAAATAGTTGTGATTGAAACTCGCGATCTGACCAAGAAATACGGCGATCTGTTCGCCATCCGCCAACTCGACATCAAGCTCGATGCAGGCGACGTGTTCGGATTCATCGGGCCCAACGGCTCGGGCAAAACGACCACGATGAAGATCCTGGCGACGCTCTTGAACCCGACCTGGGGCGAGGCGTACGTTTGCGGCTACTCCATCTACACCAAGCCGAAAGAAATCCGGCGGCTGATCGGCTACATGCCCGACTTCTTCGGCGTGTACGACGACATGAAGGTTATCGAGTATCTGGAGTTCTTCGCCGCCGCTTACCGGATCAAAGGCGCGCAGCGCCGCAAGGCCTGCAACGACATGCTGGAACTGGTCGATCTGGATTACAAGCGCGAGGCGCTGGTGACCAGCCTGTCCCGCGGCATGACGCAGCGGCTCGGCCTGGCCCGCGTGCTGCTGCACGATCCGCAGGTCTTGCTGCTGGACGAGCCGGCGAGCGGTCTCGATCCCCGCGCCCGTATTGAAATCCGCGGTTTGCTCAAACGCCTGCGAAGCATGGGCAAGACGATCATGGTCTCCAGCCACATCCTGCCTGAATTGGCCGACATCTGCAATAAAATCGGCATTATCGAGCGCGGCGAACTGCTGGTGAACTCCGACGTGGACGAGGTCATGCGCCGCGTGCGGCGCCAGCCGGTGCTGAAGGTCGGCGTGATCGGCGATATGGAAGCCGCAGCCCGGTTAATCGAAGGGCAAGACGGCGTGGAAAAGGTCGCCTTGACCAACGGAGTAGTCACCGTCACCATGGCGGCCGGCGCCACCGATTACAGCGGCTTGCCCAGCGCGCTGATTGGCGCCGGATACAAGCTCACGCTGTTCAAAGAAGAGGAAGTCAACCTCGAAACGGCGTTCATGGAACTGACCAAGGGAATTACGGCGTAACGGCGCCGATCTGCCAAGAGGGCCGCTTTTATGTCGGAAACTCAACACACGGTCTCCGTGTTGCCTTCCTCCGTGACGGCGGAAGTCGTTCGCAATCAACTGGAAGCCGCGGGCATCAAGACGACCACCGTCGAAGATGACGGCAGCTTCCGCTTGCTCGTCGACGAGGCCGATTTCGAACGGGCCATGAAATTGCTCTTTCCGGCGCCGGAGTCCGTCGAAATACCGATGCCCGGCGCCGACACGGGCCAGCTTTGGTTCTGCGCGCACTGCGGCGAAGAGATCCAGCCGCAAAGCGACGTTTGCTGGGCCTGCGGCAAACCGCGCGCAGGCGTTAAGCCGCAGCCCAAGCCATCCGCGGCCGCCTCGTCACCGGCAGCCACAGCGCCCCCGGCAACGGCGCCTGCTACATCCACGGCCCCAGTCTCCCAGGCCGAAACGCAGACGCCCCAGGCGCCCGAAGTCAGTCAGGAACGTCCCGCGCGGCGAGGCGCCGCCCAGACGCAATCCGACTCAGAGAAGAACATGCTTGCCAATCCGCTGGTGTTGGGCGGCGCGGCGTTGGCTGTGATCATCATCATTGTCCTGACGTGGCTGTTGCTGAGGTAAAGCTGAACCCGCCGAGGTTCGAAAAGACTCAATAACTCTCGTGAATCTGTTCAGCAAGCTGCGACGCTTTGGAAGCGGTCAAGCAAGTTCGGTGGAGCTTCAAAGTGCCTGGCGATTTGCATGTGATAGCGTCTTTTGCGACTCCGGTGGAAGCCGAGATCTTAAGGATGCGTCTTGAAGCCGAGGGCATCCGATCGGTGCTGGCGGACGAGGGCGTCGTCGGCGTTAATTGGATGCTCGGCAACGCCGTCGGCGGCGTGAAGGTGCTAGTATCTGATGCGGATCTCGAACGCGCTTTGGAAATCGTTGAAGAACAAGCATCCGAGCAGTCCGACGATCGCGAGGAGCGGCTGTCCGAAGATTGGGAGTGCCCCGCTTGTGGCGAAAAGATCGAAAGCGGCTTCGAAATCTGCTGGGCGTGCGGCGCCTCGCGGGAAGGGGCGCGCGATCCTGGCTTCCAAACAGAGGACGCCGAAGCGCCAGAGGAGCGCCTGCGCCACGCCACCGACGATGATGACGATGATGCGGCGGAAACCGAATCAACATCGCAGGCCGACTTAACCGGCGATTCGGCGAATCCCTATCGCTCGCCTGCTGCTACGCTTGAGCCGCCACGCAACGCGGAATTTCAGCCTGGCGAAGAACCCGATACGGAAGTAGGCGACGAAATTGTGAATCGCGCGTGGCGGGCATCAATTATCGGCCTGGTCTTCTGCCCGCCGCTCTTGCACTTCTATTCGACGTGGCTGCTATTATCCGTGGCGTTTGCCGACGTTCCACTGAGCCGAAACGCGTCGCGCCGCTGCGCTATGGCCTGGGTATTGAACCTGGCGGTTTCCGCCGCGGCGGGCATCGGCTTCGCGTCTTTCGTTCGATATGGCGGTTAGCCGCTTGCGGCATAGGGCAATCGAATCGTCGTCGTGAAAGTCAACTCTTGAACTGCAACGACGTGAACTCCCGCACCCGGTTGGCAATCGCCGGTTCGACGGGCAGCCGCTCCATGCTGCTGGCGCCGTAAAAGCCGACAATGCCTTCGGTCCGATCGAGAATGTACTGGGCGTCGGACGGTTCGGCGATCGGACCGCCGTGACAAAGGACGAGAATGTCGCTTTTCACTCGCTTGGCGGCATCGTGCATGGCCTGCACTCGCCGCACCGACTCGTCGAGCGTAACGGCCGTCGTGGCGCCGATCGTCCCTTTGGTCGTCAGGCCCATGTGCGGAATGAGAATGGCGGCGCCCGCCTCGGCCATGGCCTTTGCTTCATCCGGATTGAAGACGTACGGCGTGGTCAGCAGGTCCATCTCCCGTGCCATCCGGATCATGTCGACCTCCAGCCCGAAGCCCATGCCGGTCTCTTCCAGGCTGACGCGGATCGTGCCGTCGAAAAGGCCGACGGTAGGAAAATTCTGCACGCCGGAAAAGCCGGCCTGCGCAACGTCTCTCAGAAAGAGCTTCATCACGCGGAACGGATCCGTGCCGCAGACCCCAGCCAGCACAGGCGTGTGCCGCACGACCGGCAATACCTCGCGGGCCATGTCCATGACAATGGCATTAGCGTCGCCATAGGGCATCAGCCCGGCCAGCGAACCGCGCCCGCCCATGCGGAAGCGGCCCGAGTTGTAAATCACCAGCAAATCGATGCCGCCGGCCTCCGACATCTTGGCGCTGATGCCCGTGCCGGCGCCGCCGCCGACGATCGGCTTGCCCGCTGCCACCTTCGCCCGCAGCCGGGCCAGAATGTCCTCGCGATTGAATAAGCTCATGGCATTGCCTTCCCGCCGTTTTGGCCCGCAGCCGCCTTGATCTTTATCAACTCCAACAGCGTCTGCACGGCCGCCAATGCAAACTCCGGATCGTTGATGTGCAGATCCAGTTCCAGGGACTTCACGTTTGGAGCCGCCCCGCGCAATGCCGCGAACAATGCCTGCCGGGCCTCCGGATCGTCAAACGGCTCCCCTTCACGATCGATGGCCGACACTCCGCGGCGCGGCAAAACGGCGCAAACGGGCCCGGTCGCCGCGGCCAGCTTGCCGCCCATGTCGGCGCCGATGCGGGCATTTTCTTCGACGCTCGTGCGCATCAAAGTCACATTGGCGTTGTGCCGGTAGAACCTTCGGCCTTGAAATCGCTGCGGCACGCTCTCCGGCGCATGAAAGTTGACCATATCCGTCGCGCCGACCGAAACCACCTGCGGAACGCCCGCTCGCCCGGCCGCGGTCAAACGCTCGGGCCCTGCCGAGAGCATGCCGCCGACGAGCTCATCGGCCAGTTCGGTCGTAGTGATGTCGAGTACGCCGGCAAACAGTCCGTCGGCGATCAGCGATTCCATCGCCTGTCCGCCGTTGCCGGTGGCATGGAAGACCAGCACCTCGTAGCCGGCCTGCTCCAACAATTCACGCGCCTGCTCGACGCAAGGCGTCGTCACTCCGAACATTGAAGCGGCGACGAGCGGCTTATCATCGGCGCCCATGTCCTCGCGCGGCAGCGACACCATGCCGGCCATGGCCCGGGCGGCGTTGCCCAACACCAGGCGGCTGATGCGGTTCACTCCTGAAATGTCCAGCACCGAGTTGAGCATCAGAATGTCTTTGTCGCCCACGTAATGCCGCACCTGCCCGGAGGCCAGCGTGCTGACCATCAGCTTGGGGACGCCGAGCGGCACCATTCGCATGGCGGCCGTGCCGATCGTCGTGCCGGCCGAACCGCCAAGGGCCAGCACGCCCGAGACTTTGCCCTCGGCATGCAAGCGCGCGATGAGCTGCGCGGCGCCATCTGCTGCGGCGCTCACGGCGCGGCCGCGGTCTGCGGCGGCAAGCAGTTCCGCGTGCGAGGCGCCGCCGGCGGCGAACAGTTCTGCTCGCGAAATGTCGGCTGGCAGGGCAGGCGAGCCGAGGCACCCGCAGTCCACGAGCTGCACATCCACGCCGGCCGCCTGCAATAGCCCGCGGACATACGCGGCCTCTTGCCCTTTCGTGTCGAGAGTGGCCAGCAGGTAAACGCTCATCGTCGCCGCCGTGCGTAGTCGCCACCGGCGACAAGCGGCGCTTGTCCGACGGCTTGGTTATAATGGTAAGCCCAACAAACAACCACGCGTCCGTCGGCTAAAGTCACAGACTGGCGAACGCGCACGAACAAGCTTTGCAACGCATTGTCAGGCGAGTAGCCTTCATACGCGTCGAACTGTTCCAGCAAAACCGGCCCGTCGTCCGGCAAAGCAAACGCGTAACCTACGATCCGTGATTCAGTCGACGGATCGAAAAGGGCGCCTGGATATTCGCCGAGATCGTACAAGCGCCCCGGCGTCGTAGCCGGACCGATTGGCTGCAGTTGCTCCACAAGCGGCTGCACGTCCGGCGGCGCAAGCCCAGGGAGCAACGTTCCGTAGACAAACAGGCAGTTTTCCATCTCTCGGGTCGCCGCCGACTCAGGCGCGGCAAGCGGCTTAGTACCGCGCCAGGTCTTTTTCGTCCGCGTCGGGGTGCACGCCGCGCACGACTTCCTGAGCACGCTGTGTCATGAACCGCAATTCGCTGCCGATGGCAATGAACTGCATGCCTTGCTCGGCCCGGGCCAGCGCGGCTTTGGGATCCATGGTATGCATACCGGTCGGCGTGCCGACTTTCTTGCCGGCGGCGACGACGCGGCCGAGCATCTCTTCCAGGTCGGCGTCGGTCGGCTCCGGACCATTGGGCGTTCGCATGTTGGCCCGCAGATCGACCGGGCCGACGAAGATGGCGTCGACGCCCGGCAAGGCGTAGATCTGTTCGGCATTGGCCACGCCCGTCGGGCTTTCAGTCTGCAACACGACCAGGATCTCGTCGTTGGCGCGTTGGTAGTACTCGCCGGCGGTCGTGCCGAAATTCATGGCGTGCATGCCGCCGCCCAGGCTGCGGTTGCCGACCGGCGGATACTTGGCGGCCCGAATGGCGATCTGCGCCTGCTCCACCGTGTCGACCATCGGCACGACAATGCCCCAGGCCCCGGCGTCGAGCACGCGCTTGATGTAGTCGTGGTTGCCCTTGGGCACGCGGGCCAGCGGCACGCAGCCGGCGTCGGCGATACAGCCGAAGATCATGGTCGCCTGCGACCAGTCGATGGCCGAGTGTTCGATATCGAGCGTCAGCCAATCGAACCCCATCCGCGCCAGAACGCGAGTGGCGTACAGGTCGCCGAGCGACAGCCAGGTGCCGAAAGAAGGTTGGCCTTCACGAAGCTTACGTTTGACGGGATTGGTTTTCATGCAGCGGAATTCCTGAGGCGGGCTGGAGGCAAGGGCCAAGCGGCTCATGCCGCCGCGGCGGCCCTTATTCTTGAATATCGCGGGCGCGATGGCAAGGGCGGGGGGGGCGAATCGGCTCGGCAACAATGCCGCTTTCCCTCCGATTCTTGCCGTCCACCGTCCAGCGCCAAATGCAGCCTGGAAGAAGACCACGGATAGCACGAATGGTACGGATCTGCGAGGACCGTCGCTTACAATCGACGTAGAGAGTAATGCCCCTTATCTCTGGTCGCGGCGCGCACTAAGATAAGCGAAACGTGCCGACTGCAACCTGCTCTACGTGCAGCTTGATTACGAAGTCCCGCCTTAACTCGCCCACCCCTGGAAAGTCCCCATGTCCGAGTTCGTCACCGTAGCCAAAGTCGGCTCGATTCCTGAAGGCCGAGGTGGAACTTACGCCGTCAACGGCCGGCTGGTGGCGGTGTTTTGCTCGGGCGGAGAATACTTCGCCATCGATGACCTCTGCCCGCACATGGGCGCCTCGCTCGGCGCGGGGGAAGTCTGCGACGGCGTGGTCGCGTGCCCCTGGCACGCCTGGCGGTTCAGCGTTACCGACGGCACGTGGCGCGACAATCCGAAATTGAAGGTCGAGCACTTTGAGGTGCGCGTCGAGGGGGAAGACATCCAGGTCCGCGTGCCGGAGAAGAAAACGGCCTGAGCGGCGCGAGTTCTCCGTCGCTCCGCACATGTTGGCAGCAGCGACTGGCTGCTTATTCCGGCTGCTTGTCGCCGATCGCGCCGGCGTCTTCGGCGCCGGAGACCGGCCGCATGGTGGTCGTGTTGGTGACGGTTTGCGCCAGCTTCTGCCCCATCACGTCGATGGAAGTCTTCATCTTGCTGCTCAACTTCAAGTCGACGATCTGGCTGGCCTTGGGATCGAAGTAAGCGACGCCGTCGGACGACTGGTCCTCGATGCTCACTTGCGCTTTGGCGTCGGGGTCTTCCGCCAGCTTGACGTTCAGCTTGATGCCGATCTTGGCCAGCCGTCGTCCTTGCCGGTCCTCCAGACCCTGGTAGACGTAGGTCGACTCGGTCTGCTGCTTGCCAACCGACGCGTCGACCGCCTCGGCCTGGCTTTGCCACTCGTCTCCTTCATCGACGGCTTCCGGCGAAAACTGCAAGGTTCCGGCGCCCATCATTTGTTTCAGATTGCCTTCGGAAAACATGTTGGAGAGGGGCCCCATGCCGGGAGTGTTCTTCAACTTTTCCGACATTTCTTTCGGCAATTCGACGTCGCTGACTTTGCCTGCCGCGCTCATCTTCAACTTGACGGGCTGCTTGACGATCGCTTCGAACATCGGCGAGAGCAGCGCGGCCATGCCTTCCGGCTTCCGGTCCGAATCGGAATCGTAGCTGACGTCAGCGCCCGGCGCTCCGCGGAGCTTCATCTGCAGGCGATCGATGGTCTGCGTCATGTCCGCCGTTCCCTGCTCGTCGACGGAAGCGACCGCCCAGGTCAGATCCATGGTCTGCGTCATGGTCATCCTGACCGACTGTCCTGCGACGTCCATGTTAATGACCATATCCTGTACGATCCGGTACTTCGTCTTCTGCCCTTCTACGAATTTCCATTCCAGCTTGATCGGCGCGGCTTGAGCCGCGGCGGCGCCGAGCAGCGCGAAACAGGCCGCGACGAGCAAACCTGCGGTTTTGCCTGGTTGCCACGGGCTAAGCATGTGACGGTTCCTTTGCATTTCAAGTTGCTCTGGGTCGGTCGAGTCGGGATGCCCCTCGGCACGAGAGCGAGCAGGCAGTCCAAGCCGCACCCGTGTAATATTAGCTTGTAAGTACGATCCGCCGGAAAAGCGAAAACGCGGAACGCCTTCCATCGGATTCTACCCGGCGACGCGGCTGCGGGTTTTCCGTCTTCACCGAAAAAGCGGCTCGGCTGGCCCGGCGCCCGGCGAACATGCCGTCGTCAGGCGTCCATCATGGCATGAATCGGGAAAAAACGCTACTTCGGCGGACGGCGGCAGGCGCTCGTTGCAAGGCAAGGAAAAACCGCTCCGCCGTCAGTTAATCTGCCCTTGCCGCTCCAGGCGTTTGTAGTGCACCAGCGAATAAACCACAGACGCCAGTGCGGCGGCTATGATCAAGGCGAAGGGAACGGCAAACGACAGTACCTGGCTCAACACGACCGCCGCAACGGCGCCCGCCATTCCCGCCAGCACGAACAGCCAGGCCGCCAGCCGATGCGTGTCGATCCAGACTCGCTCGCTGGCCAGAGTCCAGGGGGTGCGAATGCCGACAAAGAAGTTCCGACGCACCTTGCCCAGCACGTTGCCGATTACGGCCAAGGCCAGGCAGATTCCGGCCATCAGCGCCCGGCTGATATCGACCGGCCCCGACCAGGCCGCCCACAGCAGCAGCCCATGGATATAGGCGATCAACAGCAGCACCGCGACCACAATGAACTGGTAGGTCGGGCGGAAGGTTTCCACGGCAAACTGACGCGGCGAAAGCCAGGGCAGGGCGAGAAACATCAGAAAAGCGCCCAGCATGATGCCCGGCGTGAGAAACAACGCCCACCACTTCGCGCCGTAGCCGTCGATCTCGCCGTGAATATTCCAGTGGGTCGGAATCTGCTCAGGCAGTTGCGGATAAGCCAGCGCCGCACTCAGCCAGGCCAGGGCGACCAGCGACGCCGAAACAATCCACCCGAGTCGGGTCATGACGACTTGCTCCGCTTCGACGGTTTCTGTTTCGCCCCGAAGAGATCCCACAACCAGGCCATGACGTCCTCCATGACCGTCGTATTGAGCGAGTAGAAGATCTGCTGGCCTTCGCGGCGTTGCCGCACCAGATCAGCCTGCTTCAGCACGGTAAAGTGATGCGACATAGAGGGCTTGGACATCTCGAATCGCTCCGCCAACTCGCCCGCGCTCTTCTCGCCCTGGCTGAGCAGGCGCAGAATCTCGCGGCGCGTCGGGTCGGCCAGAGCCTTGAAAACCTCGTTGCTCATGAGAGGCCAAAAGATCTTTAATTAGACAACTGTCTAATTATCTGAACGGCGCCCCAAGAGTCAAGAGAATCTGTCCGGCGGCAGGAGATTGACCTCGCCGCAAGGCGATCTCTATGCTCTTTATGCACGAACTACCGCCCTTGATTTGCCTGCTCACTTTGCTCGGAAAACGTCATGTTAGCCCATCGCGTGCAATACTTTACTGAGTCGGTGATTCGCGAGATGACCCGGTTGGCCAACCAATACGGCGCCATCAACCTGGGCCAGGGCATGCCCGACTTCGACACGCCGCAGGAGGTCAAAGATGCCGCCTGCAAGGCGATCCAGGACGGCTTCAACCAGTATGCCATCACCTGGGGAGCTCCGGTGCTGCGGCAGGCGATTGCCGAAAAAGCGAGGCGATTCAACGGCATCGACTGCGATCCGGACCGCAACATTACGGTCTGCTGCGGCGCCACCGAGTGCATGATGGCCTCAATGCTTGCCCTGGTCGATCCAGGCGACGAGGTCGTCGTGTTCCAGCCGTTCTACGAGAACTACGGCCCCGACGCCCTGCTGACGGGCGCCAAGCCCGTCTGGGTGCATCTGCACCCGCCGCACTGGCAGTTCGATCCCGACGAACTGCGGCGCGCATTCTCGCCGCGCACCAAGGCCGTCATCGTCAATACCCCGAACAATCCGACGGGCCGCGTCTTTACGCGCGAAGAGCTGGGACAAATCGCCGAGCTTTGCCAGGAGTTCGATGCTTATGCGTTGGCCGATGAGATCTACGAATACATCCAGTACACGGACCGGCCTCACATCAGCATCGCCACGCTGCCGGGCATGGCCGAGCGGACGGTGACGATCAGCGGGCTCTCCAAGACGTTCAGCATGACCGGTTGGCGGCTGGGCTATTGCGTCGCCTCGGCGGCCATTACGGACGGCATTCGCAAAGCCCACGACTTCCTCACCGTCGGCGCTCCGCATCCGCTGCAGGTAGCCGGCGCCGCCGCGCTCGCGCTGCCGCAAAGCTATTTCGACTCGCTGCGCGAGTCGTATCGCCGCCGCCGTGAGATT
This sequence comes from Pirellulales bacterium, assembly GCA_035547635.1. Taxonomy (GTDB): domain Bacteria; phylum Planctomycetota; class Planctomycetia; order Pirellulales; family JAICIG01; genus JAICIG01. Next base: position 17,930 of record DASZUP010000094.1, on the reverse strand, counting down.
CTGCTCGGCTACTTGCGGCAAGCCGGCTTCGAGTTCCAGGAGCCCGAAGGCGCTTATTACGTGATGACCGACGTCGAAAACTTGGGCGGAACGGACGACACCGAATTCGTGCGGCAGATGATTCGCGAGATCGGCGTATCGGCGGTGCCGGGCGGCAGTTTCTACGCGCCCCGTTCGCAGGGCCGCACGAAGGTCCGCTTCATGTGGGCCAAACGCGACGAAACCTTGCACCAGGCAGGCGAGCGGCTGCTGCGGTTGAAGCGTTGAAGCCGCGGCTTTCAATTTGTTCGCACAACGGCAGGGGACCGGGCGCTACTGTTTCTTCGGCGTGAAGAACTTTTTCAGGCCTTCCAAGGCGGCGTCGCGGGTCTGGTCATCGGAGCCGGCCGGCGCTTCGGGCTTTTTGTCCGCAGCCAGGTCCGCCGCGGCCTTCTCAGCCGCCAGAAACTCTTCCAGGCTGGAGATCGTCGTCGAATGCGGGCTGGCCTTCGGCGCATCGGGTTCGTTCAGAAATTCCAGCACGTCCAACGGCTCAGGCGCATTGCGGGCCGCTTGCGCGGCTTGCTTGACGCTCGCTTCGTTGGCCGGCGCCTCCGGGCCGCCTCCTCCGGCGTGCAGCGTGTCCGATCCCGACTTGCCCAACACTGTGTCTTTGCCGACGCCGCTGCCGCCTGTCGCTACGGTCTTGCGGATACTGATGACGAAGGACAGCGGACCGACCTGCAGCTTTTGCCCGTCGTGTACGGGCTGCTGATTGAGCACGCGCTGTCCATCGACAAACGTGCCGTTGCGGCTGCCATAGTCTCGAATGAACGCCCCGCCGCGCTCGACCAGCAACGCGCAGTGATAACGGCTGATCTGCTCGCTATGGGCGCGAAGATGGCAATCTTCGGCGCGACCGATTAAAAAACGAGCGCTTCGGACCGGGATTTCCTGGCCGGCGTTTTTGCCCGACGCTACTTGCAAGAAGATCGCCATGGTTGCTCTGTTTCAGCGAGCGAACGATCCGCGCACTGCACGCGACATCCGCCGAGCGTCAAGCGCCGAGCGTCAAGTCGGCGGAGCGCACGCTCCCGCCTGCTTTGATCCGATTCCATGGAACTCGAACATGCCGCCCCGCTGCCATCGAAGGGCCGCCTTTGCGCTGCCGACGCACACGCCGCTCAGCGCGCTTATTGAACGTAAAAACGGCGGTCGTGTCGAGCGAAATCCGTCAGGCGCCATGCAGAATTCCGAGACGACGTTAGCGCTTTGTTAGCAATAGATGTTGCTTATTAGCGGACCGTTAAATCCGCGTTAGCGATCCCCGACATCAGGGGATCGGGTCCCCGATCATCAGGTTTGCTTGCGTCAGTGGCCCTGCCTCCCAGTGGCCGGCATTTATGACTCGTCGGCGCCGCGATATGATGATCGCAGGCCGCTGTCCCGCTTCGGCGCGGGAGCTCGCCGCGGCAGTGACCGCGCGGATCAGGGAATCGCATCGCATGGCACTGCTCATCGACGGATACAATCTGCTGCATGCATCGGGCATTCTGGGACGCGGCATCGGCCCCGGAGGGCTGCAGCGCTCACGGCTGGCACTGTTGAACTTCCTGGCCGAGTCATTGCCTTCCAGATCGCTCCCGGGCACGACGGTCGTTTTCGATGCGGCTGCGGCGCCGCCGGGTTTGCCGGACACGCTGCATCACCGCGGCATCACGGTTCGTTTCGCCCGACACCATGAGAGCGCCGACGCGCTGATCGAAGAACTGGTCCGCATGGATAGCGCGCCGCGCCGCTTGACGGTCGTGTCCAGCGACCACCGATTGCATCGCGCGGCGCGACGCCGAAAAGCCAAGGCCGTCGACAGCGACCAATGGTACGCACAGCTCGCGCGACAGCGCTCGCATGCTGCTCGATCTCCCGCACGAGACCTGCGCAAACCTGAGACGCCGCAAGCGGAAGACGAAGTCGAATACTGGCTGTCGCACTTTTCCGACACGGATCTCAATCAGCAGGCGGCCGATACGCAAATCTTCCCGCCGGGGTACGGTGAGGAAATGGAAGACGATCGAACCTAAAGCTGATCTGCACCCATGGCCGCCGCAGTTCAGACGAGGCCGGTGAGCGACGGACGGAGCGTCATATCGGCCGTCCCACCGCGGAAGCCGCGACGCCAGTCTCTCGATCCGTCGCCGGCCCCTCGCCCCGCCGCCAACAGCACCCCTCGCAAGAGTTGACCCGACACATAAACGGCGCCAAATATATTTACTGAATGCAACTTTAGTTATCTGCGCGTTCCGGGTAAGATAACCGCCGGAACAGCAGACAGTTGAGGCGACGCCACATCACCCGCCGCGAGTCGCATGGCTTCGACGCGGGCAATCCTTCCGGGTGATCGCTGACCTCTCCCGTCAGCAGTAGTGCACCACAGCGCCGTCCGCGGGCCAGAGCCGGGCGCACGCTCTTCCCCCCTAAGCATCTGGCGGTTCGCGGCTCTCGAGGGCGCGAATCCGAGGCGATTTGTTGTTTTCGGTCAGCCCGGTTGCGGCGCGACTCGGCAGTAAGTCCGTCGCGTATTCCTGATTCCCGCTCCCGTTGTCTAGCTTCAAGGAACAGTCCGCATGTCGCAACGTCTCGGAAGAAGGGCCTTCACCTTGGTCGAGTTATTGGTCGTTATTGCCATCATTGGCATTCTGATCGCGCTGTTGCTGCCTGCGGTCCAAGCGGCGCGCGAGGCGGCGAGACGTACCGAATGCACCAACAAGCTCAAGCAAATCGCTCTCGGGCTGCAGAACTATCACGATATCAACCGGTCCTTTCCGTACGCCTCGACGTATGTCAGCCCGAATGCGACGAAGCACACCTGGGTCGAGTTGATTCTGCCGCTCGTCGAGCAAACCGCGCTGTACAGCAAGCTGAACTTCTCCTACGGCAACGAGGCGACTCAGAACGTTGCACTGCATACGGCGCAATTGGATTTCCTCGTTTGCCCTTCCAATCCGCTGGGCCGGCAAAATTTCCCGATCGGCGCCACGCTGTGGGCCGAGTCGAACTTTCCGCACGCGGGGCTCGATTATCCGCTTTGCGCGGGCACCATTCGCCCTGACGGCCCCACTCCGGATTGCCCGAGCGACGGCTCGTTCTGCATCACCGAAACTTCGAGCACGCAGACTTGGGGAACCTTCCAGCGCGGTCCCGGCGTCTTCAACCGCAACGCAACAACCACGCGTTTTGCCGACGTCACCGACGGGACCAGCAACGTGTTCCTGGCCGGCGAGCGTTTGGCTCAGCAGTGCAACTGGGGCGGAGCGTTGACGTGGAACTTTCCCCTGGCGTTCATGGGCCAGAAGCCGAACAGTCCCACGCGCAATAGCGTCATTACCGACTACAAGCGCAACTGCGGCTTTTCCAGCCAGCACCCCGCCGGACTGAACATGGCGTTGTGCGACGGCTCCGTCCGCTCCATCCCGGCGACGATTGACTTTGTCATCTGGTGTCGCTTGGGGGACAAATCAGACGGCAACAGCGTGTCGGTGGAGTAGCCGCAAGTCGAAAGGAGTGCAAACGATGATGTCGCAGATAAGCGCTGCCGCGAAGACGGCCGCGGTCATGGCCCTGCTGGCCGCGGGGTTCACAGCCGGCTGCAGTTCGAAACCCGAATCCCCGATCCCGCTTTCCAATGTGAAAGGCGTGGTCAGCTACCAAGGCCAGCCGCTGGAAACGGGAACGATTTCCTTCATGCCCGTAAACGGGACCAACACGGCGAGCGGAGAAATCGTCAACGGCGAATACTCGCTAAGCACGTTCACGGCAGGCGACGGCGCGCCTGCCGGCCAGTACAAGGTGGCCGTCACGGCTTGGAGCAAAATGCCGGAGATGGGCGTCGAGGGCGTGCCGTCAGTCCCGCGCAAATATCTCGACCCGAACCAATCCGGCTTGACCGCGACCATTTCGCAGGAGAAGTCGCAAACGATTGATTTCCAACTACAGCCGGAATAGACGCATCAGCGAGATGTGCCGCGGGAAAAGAGGCGGTGAACTTGCGCGGCCGCGCAAGTTCGCGCGGCGCGCCGGCAGGCAATTCAGCCCTGCAGGTCGAGGGGAAGCGTGCCTCGGTGCCCCAGCCCTGCTTCCCTCTTAACTCTTGGCTCCTGGCCTCAGAGCCTTGTCGGAAATATCCTTGCGGCACCAGGCGCCGTCCCAGCGGATGGCCTTCACGGCCGTATAAGCCTGCAGTTTGGCGGCCGAAATGGTGTTGCCCAACGCAGTGACTCCCAACACGCGCCCCCCATTGGTCACGACCTGGCCGGAGGCGGTGGCCGTGCCGGCGTGAAACACTTTCACATCGGGCACCTTCGCCGCCTCTTCCAGGCCGCGGATCGGCCGGCCGGTCTGGTACTTGCCCGGGTAGCCTTCACTGGCCATCACCACGCAGACCGCGGGACGCGGGTCCCACTCGAGCGGTTCCAGGCGATCAAGCCGGCCGTCAATGGTCGCCTCGAAAACCTCGACCAGATCGCTCTTGAGCCGCATCAGGATCGGCTGGCACTCAGGGTCGCCGAAGCGGACGTTGTATTCCAGCACCTTCGGCCCCTGGTTGGTGAGCATCAGCCCTGCGTAGAGCACGCCGCGGAACGGCCTGCGTGCGCGTTTCATGGCGTGGATCGTCGGCACCAGCACGTGCTCTTCCGTCCAGCGCAGCGCGGCGTCGTCCAACAGCGGCGCCGGACAGTAGGCGCCCATACCGCCCGTATTGGGCCCCGTATCGCCGTCGCCGGCCCGTTTATGGTCTTGCGCAGGCGGCAACGTGACGATGGTCTGACCGTCGCTGATGGCCAATACACTGGCCTCCTCGCCGTCGAGCCGCTCCTCGATCACGATCTGATTGCCGGCGTCGCCGAACTCTTTGGCACGGCCGATGCGATCAACCGCCTCCAGCGCTTCGGCGCGCCCGGAGCAGACCATCACCCCTTTGCCCGCAGCCAGGCCGTCCGCCTTGACCACGACCGGCACGTCTTCGCGCTCTTTCAGGAACGTGACGGCGCGGTCCGCCGTGCGGAACACTCGATAATCGGCCGTCGGCACGTCCGCGTGGCGGAGCAGATTCTTGCAGAAGACCTTGCTGCCTTCCAATTCAGCGGCCGCCTTGGTCGGTCCGAAGACCCGCAGTTTTGCCGCCACGAAGGCATCGACAATCCCCGCCGTCAGCGGCGCTTCGGGCCCCACGACGGTCAAACCGATCTGGTTTTCCTTGGCAAAGCGAATCAGCTTGGGGAAGTCGGTCGCAGGGATGTCGACATTTTCGGCTTCCGTCGCCGTGCCCGCATTGCCGGGCGCCACAAACACCTGCTCGACCCGCGGGCTCTGTGCGACTTTCCATGCCAAGGCGTGTTCGCGGCCGCCATTACCGATAATCAATACGTTCATGAATTCATATCGCCAAAAAAGAAAAGCGGGCGTCAGGGCAGCGTGTATCGTGAAGCCCGCGAGGATACCTAGATTCTACCGGCCCTGCCCGGAAAGTGACCAGGGGGCTGGCGCGGAGTCCAAGCTGCGATTAACGCCAATCAAGCAACGACCTGACCGGGCTCACGACTGAACCAAGATGATGCCGCCTGCAGTCGCGCCGCCGAACAGAGACCGCTGATCTTCGCTAATCACCACTAATCAGTGCTAATAAGCGGAGATTAGTGGTTTTCTCGCAGTTTGGAGAGCCATCAGAGTGCGGATGACGGCAAGGACTTTTCAAAGGTCGAATCGTTGAAGCTCTCTGAGGTGGATTTCATGGACGCCATCAGCCCCCTTGCGACCGGAAAGCAACCGTTCGGCGGGCACGTTGAAACGCCCCGCTGAGTTCGAGTTGCATACCGAACAAGCGTTACGCATCTCTCAACGCCTCTTCCTGAATCGCGGCCAGCACGGCCAAATAGGGCTCCAAGGCGATCCCATCGACGCTCGGCTGCTGCAGCCCCGTCACGCCATCGACGGCGCCGGCTTCGAAAACCATCGTCTCAATCAAACGCCGATGCGATGCGATATCCCACAAGCGGATCAAGTCGGACCGCTTGCGCAGCACCGCAACGGCGGCCCCCAAGGCGTAGGCGCCCCAATTGCTGATGCCGGCCAGGACCAGCCGCTTGACGGGAATCCGGCAAGCAATCGCGCCGGCCGGGCCGCGGGCAATCGCCTGCTGCAATATCTCCCAGGGAATGCAGCCCATGCCGATCTCGTTGCCGCCGTCCGCGACCGCCACGGTCTCTATCTCCGGGCGGCGCGCCGCGACGGCTTCAAATAAGCGATGGATTGGCGCCGTGTGCTCGTCGATGACGAGCCCTCGCATGTTATGGCAACGGTCCCGGTCGGCGGACGGCACGTCGCGTTCGAAGGCATCCCGCGGAGGCGGGCCGTGACGAACCTGCGCCGCAAGCGAGGCAGGCGTGTGACTCGGCCCCACGCGCTCCACCGCCGCCAGGTGCGAGAGACGTTGTCCGCGCGACGAAGCCAGAAACGCTTCAATCCAGCCATCGGCGCCGCCAGCTCCGTCGCCGAGAGGAAACTCGAGCAGCTCGGTTCGCTCGAGCCGCCATTGATCGAGACCCGCGCGTAACAGCGGAACGCCATACGCGTCGCTGATCAGCACCGTCTCAATGCCAACGGCCTCCAGCGCCCGAGCCAGGTACAGGGCGCCCGGCGGCCCGTCCGTTTCCGCCGCGGGCGGATCGTGAGCGAGAATGACAAACCCGGTCGCAATCGCGACGCAAACGCCCCGTTCGGCCAGACTGCGCGCCGCGCCCTCCAAGCCGCCGTAGGCCAGCAGTTCGCCGGCATCGCGAAACAGCGTCAGCCCTCGTCCGCCCGGATCGCTTCGGATAAGCATTTCTAGTGCTTGCCAGTCCATTGCTGTTTCAAACGCTCTTGGCCTTCCCCGTTGGTTCCGACAAAAACAATCGGCTTACGATATTGTCACATTCAAGGCATTGCCAGCTTTCTGACGAGATAACGGTCCAACGGCCGTTCGCAAACCGTATGTGGCGAGGAAAGTCCGGCTGTCATTTCAGCGAATTCTTCCGTTCTTGGACGTTCCAGGGGGACAACGGCGCTCGCTCTGATCCGTTCTTGGCGCCCGACGCGGCGATAAATATCCGAGAGGGATTTTCCCCGGCGACGCCGCGCGTTACACTACGCGGCTTAACGGGGGGCATTTGGCGTTGCGGGGGTCGTTCTGTTGCTTGAGTGCCAGTCGCGGTCCCGCGAGCTCCCAATCAGTCCGGACAATTCGCCTCATCGGGCCATTGCCCCGGCTTGGTTCCGCTCGGCTGACGCGTCTTTCGAGCCCGAGCAAAACTGTCCGGCATAGTACAAGCCGGGTGGTTGACAACGGCATGTTGCGGGTTAGAAAATTAAGGTAGTTCGTGAAAAATGTCACAAGAGCCCCTCTAGCAGCGTATGCAGTGTGAGTTTTTCACGTTTTCTCAGTGGTTCGAGCCTCTGGTAGAACTGCATGGCAGAAAAGAAAAAGATGTCGGTGGCCGAGATTTTGGCCGCTGCGCGTAAGAGTGACGGACAAGGCGGGGGCGGCCCTGCCGAAACAAGTGCTCCGGAACCTGCGGCCGAGACGGCTGAAACGGCGCCCGCCCATGAACCGGAAGTCGTAGCGGAGGATTCCGCTGCGCCCGAACCGGAGGCGAAGCCGGCCAAGCCGAAACCGGCCGCCAGCGGCGGTCGGCCAAGCGTGGCCGACATTCTCGCGGCCGCGCGGGCGAACAAGGGCGCTGACAAGCCGGCCCCCAAGGCCGCGCCGAAAGCTGCGGCGCCCAAGCCGGCGGCAAAACCCGCGGCCAAGGCGGCGGAAAAACCTGCTGCCGAAAAGCCCGCAAAGGCTCCTGCCGGGACGAATGGCGTCAAAGACACGGCGAGCATTCTGGCAGCCGCTCGGAAGGCGGCCAAGCCCGGCCCCATGTCCAAGGCCGAAGCGGCCGCCAAGCTGAAGCCTGCGGAGCCGCCGGCGGCCAAGGCCAAGCCGACCGCGCCGCCGATGCCTCCCAAGCCCGAGTACGCCAAGCCCAAGCCTGCCAAGCAAGCTGCGGCCGAAACCGAAGAGCGTCGCGGGTTCATGTTCTTCGCTCTCGGTTCATTCCTGGCGCTCGGCTTCACCTCCGTCGCTGCCACCGTCAGTCTCTGGACGTTAGGCCTGGCTCGCTTCATGTTCCCGAACGTGCTGATCGAGCCGCCCAGCAAGTTCAAAGTCGGCTTTCCGGCAGATTACGCCCCGGGGTCGGTGGAAGAGAAATTCAAAGCGCAGTTCGGCGTGTGGGTCTGCAAGGCCGAGTATCAGGGCCAGATGCAGGTTTACGCCTTGCGTACCGTCTGCACGCACCTGGGCTGCACGCCCAACTGGCTCGAAGCCGAGCAGAAGTTCAAGTGCCCCTGCCACGGCAGCGGTTTCTATAAGGACGGCATCAACTTCGAAGGTCCGGCGCCGCGGCCGCTGGAACGCTATGCGATTCGCGTTGCGGATGACGGCCAGTTGGAGATCGACAAGAGCAAGATGTTTCAGGAAGAGATGGGGCAATGGAAGGATCCTGCGAGCTTCGTGCCGGCGTAGCCCCCTCAGCGCCGTTGGCGGAATGCATTCCTCGATTCCGGCTTGCAGCCGCTGGCGCCCGCAAGCCGGCCGTTAGCCTTCGTACACGACATCCCGGATATCCCACTTAAGCAAAGAAGCACGCGCCCATGTCCCTCGGCGAATCGATTCGCAACTCGCAGGTTTGGAAAAGCATCTTTCGGCACCCGATGCCGATCGACCGGCGCAACCGCATCGTCGTGATGCTGACCAACTTCTTCCTGCACCTCCACCCGGTGTCGGTCAAGAAGCAGGGCATCGCGCGGAGCTACACCTGGTGCATGGGCGGCGTGACGTTCTTCCTGTTTCTGGTGGAAACGGTCACGGGCGTGTTGCTGATGTTCTATTACCGGCCCACGCTGGAATGGGCCTACAACGACATCCTGGCGCTGCGCGACGTGACCAGTCTCGGCATTCTGCGCGAGCTGCACCGCTGGGGGGCTCACGCCATGGTGATCACGACGTGGCTGCACATGTACCGCGTGTTTCTCACCGGCAGTTACAAGCCTCCGCGTGAGTTCAACTGGGTCGTCGGCGTGATCCTGCTGCTGCTGACCTTGCTGCTCTCGTTTACCGGATACCTGCTCCCCTGGGACCAATTGGCCATCTGGGCCATCACGGTCGGTTCGAACATGGCCCGCGCCACGCCGCTGCTGGGTCACGAAGGCCCCGGACAGCAGTTGTTGACGATGGGGGGCATCGACATGATTACCAACGGCTCCGACGCGCGGTTCGCCTTGCTGGGCGCCCGCTTCGTGGGCGAAGAAACCCTGAATCGCTTTTACGTGCTGCACTGCATCGCCATTCCCCTGGCGGTGTCGCTGCTGCTGGCCATCCACTTCTGGCGCGTGCGGAAGGATGGCGGCATCAGCGGGCCGCTGTAAAGCGAGAAGAGAAATTGCGGACGCGAGCCTGCAGGGCAGGCTCGCTCCCCTTGGCAGGCCGGAAGCCTGCCATCCCGAGGGCGATGTAAGTCGGCGAACGAAGGCCAACTGGACGAGCGGACCACCATGCACGGCAACGAAGCGCAATTCATTCAAAGCATCGCCACGGGGCTCGGCTGTTTCTATCTGCTCGCCTGCCTGATGAACTGGACGGCCGCCCTCTGGCTGTGGCGCAAGGGGACGGTGACGTACGGCCGGCTGCTCGGCCTGGTTCCGGTAACCAACGTCCTGATCTGGCTGCTCGTCGGCGTGTTTTTCTTTACGCTGGCGCCGTTCACCATGATCGGCTGGGTGCCGATGCTGCCGGAGAGTATCAAGCACGCGGTGAACTCGAGTTCGGGCCCCGTCACGCTGACGGTGGGCTCGCTGTTGCTGCTCGGCACTCTGTTCATCTTCAGACGGTACATCGTCCATCCGGTGATTGCCTGGAGCGTGTTCAACCTTTCGCTGTTGGCGATGGGTCTGTCCATGACCGATCCCAGCTTCGCCGCCATTGTCGCCAAACCGGACAACGTGCCGATCGTCGGTCTCGTCTACCTGCTTAGTTTTTTCACCTGGCTGGCGACTTACAAGGCGGTGCAGAACGACGATCGCATCCGTCAAGGCCTGCCCCCGCTGGAAAAAGAAGACGACGAGAAGGTGCTGGTCTGGCCCGACCTGGTTTATACCGAATTGATTTGCATGATCGCCCTGACCGCGCTGTTGCTGGTCTGGGCCATCGCCTTGCAGGCGCCTTTGGAAGAACCGGCCAGCAGCGTCAAGACGCCGAACCCGTCGAAGGCGCCCTGGTACTTCCTCGGTTTGCAGGAAATGCTGGTCTATTTCGACCCCTGGTACGCCGGCGTGGTGCTGCCCAGCGTGGTGATCTTCGGTCTGATGGCCATTCCGTTTCTCGACTTCAACAAGAAGGGGAACGGCTACTATACGATCGAAGAGCGCCCGTTCAGCTACCTGGTGTTCCAGGTCGGCTTCTTGCAGTTGTGGGTGGTGCTGATCGTGTTGGGCACGTTCCTCCGCGGACCGAACTGGAACTTCTTCGGCCCCTTTGAGCCGTGGGACGCCCACAAGGTGCTGGCTCAGAACAATGTCGACTTGTCGCAATACTTCTGGGTCGAATGGCTCGGCACGAGCATGCCCAAGGCGCCCGAAGGCAGCAGTACGCTCACGCAGCTCTTGTACATTCTGCAGCGAGAGTCGCCCGGCATTATCCTGGTGCTGGCCTACTTGATGTTCCTGCCGCCGCTGATGGCGGCCACCATCTTCCGCAAGTTCTTCGTGAAGATGGGCTTCCTGCGATACATGCTGCTGGCCAATCTGCTGCTGCTGATGGCCTCGCTGCCGTTGAAGATGGTGCTGCGTTGGGTCTGGAACCTGAAGTACATCATCAGCATCCCGGAATACTTCTTGAACTTCTGAGCTTGGCACGGACCGTACCGAAAGCCTGATTTAATATGCCCGCAACAGAATCGACCTGGCGGAACCAAAAGTTCCTGCACGTGATCTTCGGCCTCACGGCCGCGTTCATGCTGGTATGCACGCTATGGATGCTGGCCAGCGACCACAACCGCGAGTGGAAACAGTACCAGCGGCAGTTCCAGAATCTTGAAGCCTACACGGCCGCTTCACGGATCAATGCCGAGGAATCGGCGGCCTACTACGCGCAAGACAAGGAGCTTCAGGCTCTGGTGCGCGCCTCACAGGCCGAAGTGCCTGACGAAAAGCTGGTCGAAGCCTTCGTACAAGAGGCCGAACACCGGGCCGAGCAAAACGGCTACGACGTCGAAGCCGTCAGCGACGATTACGCTTCGCTGGCCGGCAAGAAAGCGTCGGAGCCGTCCGACGAAGCCGAAGACAAGGCCGCTGTCGATGAATTGATCAGTCTGCGGAGCGATCTGCTCGACGCAATGAATGACGTGCTGGCCAAGGCCAAGCAAGACGAAGATAACCGCCAGCGCAAGTTGAAATTCAAACGGGCCGATCTCGACGTGGCCCGCAGCGCCTACAATATCGCCGTCGGCGAGGGCAAGTCGCCCGAGCAGCTCAAGGAGCTGGAAGCCAAGGTCAACGAAGTCGAGGACGAGGTCGAAGACCTGACCTACGGCAACGCAAACAAGAAGATCTACGGCGCGCAGCAGGCCAATGCTCATCGTCTGGCCTTGCAGAAGATCATCGAACAGATCAACGCGGACGAAGCCGCGGCGCAAAAGGTTCTGGCCAACCATCAAAGCAATCTCGGACAGTTGGAAACGACGCTGGCGGAACGTCGCAGCAACCTCGGCAAGACGATTCTCGAAATGCCGATCATCGACGCCTTCGGCCGCCCGCTGAAGATCGACAATATCTGGCTGCCGCAACTGACGTGGAACAACAACTTCCGCGACGTGGCCCGTTTCGATCGCTGCACGACCTGCCACCAGGGCATCGATAAGACCGCGCCCGGTTCGGCCGTGAATCCGGGCTATGAGCCGACGCACCGCCTGACGCTGGTGCTGCAGACTCCTGAAGAGAAAGTCGAGCTGAGCGACGAGCAAAACCGCCGTCTCGAAGAGTTGAAAGCGGAAGGCGCCAGTGACGAGGCCATCGCCGAACAAACGCTGCAGTACCGCTTGGTGCAGAACTTCGGCCTGGAGTTGGCCCAAAGCGGGCTCTTCGAAGGCAACGACGTGACGATCAGCGTCGTCCGTCCGGAGACTCCGGCCGCCAACGCCAAGCTCGAGCCGGGCGACATCATCGAGCAGCTCAACGACGTCAAGCTGCTCGATCGCAGCCGGGCCGTCGCCGCGTTGCTGGAAGACATGCAGTGGGGCAAGCCGTTGGAGTTCCACGTCCGCCGCGGCACGCCGCACCCGTTCAGCTCGCACCCGCGGCTGGACCTGTTCGTCGGTTCGCTCAGCCCCCACAAACTGGGCGACGTCGGTTGCACCATCTGCCACGAAGGGCAGGGCAGCGCCACGCAGTTCAAGTGGGCCTCGCACACTCCCAACTCGGTGAACGAAAGCGAAGAGTGGGCCAAGGAGTACGGTTGGTTCAACAACCATCACTGGATCTACCCGATGCCGGCGAAGCGGTTCGCCGAAAGCACCTGCTTGAAGTGCCACCACGATCTGGCCGAGTTGGATCCGAGCGAGCAGTTCCCTGATCCGCCGGCGGCCAAGCTGATGGCCGGCTACAACACGATCCGCCAGTACGGCTGTTTCGGCTGTCACGAGATCAACGGTTACGACGGACCGAACAAGCGTCGCGGTCCCGACCTGCGGGCGGAACCGGCCTACTTCGCGGCCGCCCAGGAATTGCTTACCGATCCCAACCTCAACGAGCGGGAAACGCAGCTCGCCCACGAGGTCGTCGAACATCCCGAGCGGACCGAAACTCGTAAGCTGCTGGCTGAGTTGATCAAAAATGAAGCGGAGCGGGTCGCCGCCGCAAGCGCCGAGGAAGATGGCGAAGAAGAAGCCGAAAGCGTCGAACCGCGTCTGTCGCCCGCCTCGATCGAGTTGGCCAAGATTCTGGGCGCCGACGACGAAACGCCGGGCCAGTACCGTAAGGTCGGTCCGAGCTTGCGATACGTCGCCAAGAAAGTCGACTTGCCGTTCCTGTACAGCTGGATCAAGAATCCGACTGATTTCCGCCCTTCGACGAAGATGCCGCGGTTCTTTGGCCTCTGGGACCACCTCGTTCCGGAAGAGTCGCTGGACGCCCACGGCAAGCCCAGCGAAAAGCCGAGCAAGGGACGCGAAGACGCCGAGCGCTTCGAGCCGCTGGAAGTTCGCGCCATTGCAGAGTTCCTGCTGAGCGTCAGCGAGCCGTTCGAATACGCCGAGGCTCCGAAGAACGTGACGGAAAAGCCGTCCGCCGAACGCGGCAAGAACCTGTTCCAGGTGCGCGGCTGCCTGGCGTGCCACCAGCACAAGGAGTTCCCGGACGCCAACCAGACGCAAGGCCCCGATCTGTCTCGCATCGGCGCCAAGTTGGACGACGAGAACGGCCGCCGCTGGTTGTATAGCTGGGTCAAGGAGCCGAACCGCTACCATGCCCGGACCGTGATGCCCAACCTGTATCTCGATCCGCTGGCCGATCCCAAGGCCGAGAAGAAGGTTTCCGATCCGGCGGCCGACATCACCGCCTACCTGCTTACCTCGCAGGAGGGCTGGAAGCCGGAAGAAGTTCCCGAGATCGCGATCGATTCAACGGCTGAAAGGAATCTTGACGACCTGGTGATGACGTACTTGCTGGGTTCCTTCAGCAAGGGTCGCGCAGAAGTCTATCTCTCCGACGGCATTCCCAGGCAGGATGAAGCTCAACTCAAGATCGACGAGAAGCTGCTGCTGCAGGACGAAGGCGACACCGACGAAACGAGGCTGCGCAAAAAGCTGCTCTACGTCGGCCGCCGTTCCATCTCGCGGCTTGGTTGCTCGGGCTGCCACGACATTCCGGGCTTCGAGGACTCCAAGCCGATCGGCACCGGGCTGGCCGATTGGGGCCGCAAGGATACCTCGAAGCTGGCCTTCGAGCAGATCATGGAGTACCTGCGTGAGAAACCGCCGACGGACGTGCATGGCTCAGCGCACGGCGAACACGACGGCGAGGAGCATTCCGCGCACGGCGAAGGCCATCATCTGGATCTCGACTCCCTCGATCCCGACACTGCGTTCTTCGTCAGTTCGCTGATGCGGCACGAGCGCGAGGGCTTCCTCTGGCAGAAACTGCGCGAGCCGCGCAGCTACGACTTCAAAATGACGGAGAACAAGGCCTACACGGACCGGCTCCGCATGCCGAAGTTCAACTTCACGCAGCAAGACATCGAAAACGTGATGACCTTCGTGCTGGGCCTGGTCGCGGAGCCTCCCGCGGCCAAATACGTCTATAGTCCTTCGCCGCGCCGCAAGGCCATCCTGGAAGGCGAACAACTGCTGGTGAAGTACAACTGCATCGGCTGCCACACTACCAAGATGGAGACGTGGGAGTTCGAGTACGATCCGGAAGAGTTCTCCGCGCCTCCGCCCTTCAACGATTACGCCTTCTTGCAGGCGCACTTCACGCCCAAGCAATTGGCAGACTCCAAGCAGGTCGACGCTCGCGGCATGGGCCACGCGACGATCACCGGCATGCCAAATCCTGACGTGCAGGAAGACGACGACGGCAAGCCGCTCTACTATTTCTCGCTCTGGGAACCGGCCGCCATCAACGGCGAAATCTGGAACGTCGGCGACTTGGAAGTACCGGTGCCTGAGGCGCACCTGCTGAAAACGCGTCCCTACCAGGGCGGCGATTTCGCCCGCTACGTCCATCCGGTGGCCGTGGAAATGGGCCGCAAGAACAATCCGAACTTGAAGCCGACCGACGTCTGGGGCTGGGTTCCGCCGCCGTTGATCCGCGAAGGCGAGAAGGTCCAGACGGGCTGGCTGCACGACTTCCTGCTCGATCCGTTCCCCTTGCGTCCGGCGGCAGTGCTGCGGATGCCCCGGTTCAACATGTCCTCAGAAGAAGCCGACAAGCTGGTGCACTACTTCGCGGCGGTCGACAACGTCGCCTATCCGTACGAGTACCACATGGCCGGCGGCGGCGATTCGATGTCGGAAGCGGAGACCAAGGAGCTCGGCCAGGCGCTGAGCCTGGTGACCGACGGCAAGAACTACTGCGTGAAGTGCCACCTGCTCGGCGACTATCAGCCCAAGGGGCTGGCCGCCGACATGGCGCCCAACCTGGACCGCATCTATCAGCGGCTCCGGCCCGACTACCTGCGGGATTGGATCGCCAATCCGAAACGGAAACTGCCGTACACCGGCATGCCGGTCAACTTTCCGCCGCACAACGATCCGAACGCGGCGCTCCGCCAGAAGTACTTCCCGGGCGAGAGCGAAGACGCTCTGAACGGCGTGGTCGAAATGCTGCTCAACTTCGACTCGTTCATGAAACGTAAAACGTCTATTAAATCGATGGTTTCCGAGCCCCCTCCGGCGGACAATGAAAAGGCCGAAGCGGCCCCGCCGGCCAATGCCCAAACCAGCGTGCCATCCGGAGGCGCTAGTAACTAGCCCCTGAGCAAGCGGCGGAAAATACTTTATCTTGGATGAGATGGGACTTTTGACGCCAGAAAACCGCTCCAGAGGAGATTCTTGAAATGTTGCGCACCACTCTACGATTTGTAGCGGTCGCCGCCGTGACGGCCGCGCTGTCCGCACCGGCTATGGCGGCCGATTGGGGCAATCTGACGGGCCGCTTTGTGTTCGAAGGCAAGGCGCCGGAAGAAGAAAAGATCGACACCAGCAAAGAGCCCGGCTGCTCGAAGCACCCGGTGTTCGCCGAAACGCTCGTCGTCAATGACGAGGACAAAGGCATCAAGGACGTGGTGATCTATGTCAGCACCAAGAAGGTGAAGGTCCACCCCGATTACAAAAAGACCGCGGAAGAAACCGTGGTGATGGACAACAAGCACTGCCGTTTCACGCCGCACATCCTGCCGATGCAGCTGTCGCAGACGCTGGAACTGCACAACTCCGATCCATTCAGCCACAACAGCAACCTGGCGCCGATCGGCGACACGCCGACCAACCCGTTGCTGTCCGAAGGCGGTAAGCAGGAATACCATTTCCACCGCGCCCAGAAGCTGCCGGTGCCGGTGAGCTGCAATATTCACGGCTGGATGAAGGGTTATATCGTGGTCCGTGATAATCCCTACGCCACGGTCAGCGACGAGCACGGCAAGTTCGAGTTGAAGAACCTGCCGGCCGGCAGCGAACTGGAATTCACCGTCTGGCAGGAGAAGGCGGGCTGGTTGAAGGCCGAGAAGTCGTGGAGCAAGAAGGGCGTCTTCAAGAAGAAGATCAAGGCGGGCGACAACGACCTGGGCGATATCAAGGTTCCGGCTTCGTTGTTCGACAAGTAGGCCCCGCCGTCCAAGACGCGGAAAAATTTAAGGCTCGGCGAACCGCGAGTCGCCGAGCCCATGATGAGAAGCAGATACGCCGCGCGCGTTGTTGGTCGCGGCGAGAAAGACGAGAATATGAGTTGCAACTGGAAAGTCTCCCTGGCGGCGTTGCTTGCCGTGAGTTGTGCGGCGCTGGCTGGCTGCGGCAGCCAACCGGCCACGCTGGCCGCGCCTGAGCCCGACGTGGCGCTGGCCGACCAGATCCGCAAGTCCGGCGGCGAGTCGTCAAGTTCGGACCCAAGCGCGGAGGAGACGTCCGCGACGGCGGAACCGGTCGGTTGGGGCAATTTGAAAGGCCGGTTCGTCTACGACGGGCCGAAGCCGAATCCGGAAGAGATCGACACCAGCAAAGACGCGCTGTGCACCAAGCACCCTGTGTTCAACGAAACCGTGACGGTGGGCGAAAACGGCGGCCTGCAAAACGTCGTGGTCTACCTGGCCTCGAAAAAGGTTCCGGTAAATCCAGACTACGAAGCCACGGCGGACGCCAAGGTCCGCTTCGACAATCATCACTGCCGCTTTGAGCCGCATATCCTGCCGATTCGCACGACCCAAACGCTCGAGTTGCACAACTCGGATCCGGCTAGCCATAACAGCAACATTTCGCCGCTGGGCGATACGCCGTTCAACTCGCTGATCGGCGAGAACGCCACGGCCGATTATCACTTCACCAAGCAACAGAACCTGCCGGTGCCGGTGACCTGCAATATTCATCCCTGGATGCGGGGTTACATCCTGCCGCGAGACAATCCGTATGCGGCGGTGACGGGCGAGGACGGCACGTTCGAAATCAAGAACGTACCGGCCGGCAAATGGGAATTCCAGGTCTGGCAGGAAGCAGCCGGTTACCTGGCCGCGAAGCCCGACTGGAAGAAAGGCAAGTTCAAGTTCGAGATCAAGCCGGGCGACAACGATCTGGGCGAGATTCACGTCAGTTCGGACCTGGTGAATAAGTAGTAATCAAGAAGTACCAAACATGGATTCACGACTGTTGAGCCTGGCAAACTCGCGGCTTCGCCGCGTCGCCTGGAGCCTGCTGGCGCCGGCCCTGCTCGCCGCGCCGCTCGGCTGCTCGCCGCAATACGAGTCGCCGACCTTCCGCATGAACATGCAGGACATCCTGAATGCGACCGAGTCGCACAGCCCGGATGATTTCCGCGTCGTCGGCAACGAAGAGGAAGAAGACAAGGAGACGAAGCAGGAGAACATCAAGCGTCTGGAATTGCTTTCCACGCTGACGTTCGCCGCCTTCGGCGAGCCCGACGATCCTTATATCTTCCCGGAAATTCGCTGGGACTCTGAGGAGAAAAAGGGGCTTGATTTCCAGAAGATCGTCATGGCCTCCGGCCCCTATCGGAGCCAGGACGAACCGGCGCCCTACCTGGCCGCAGACACGGAAAAGAACAAGCAACGCGGGTTGTTCCGCCAGCATTGCGTCCATTGCCACGGCGTG
>DASZUP010000093.1:0-6808 GCA_035547635.1 Pirellulales bacterium | reverse complement strand
AGGAACGCGGCAGATCGCGGCACGAGCGATCCGCCAACATTGCTTTCTCCAGGTCGAAGCTTTCTCCAAGTCGCACGCGATGAATCCCATCGCCTGCGAGCATGGCCGCTAGCGGTCTTGTTGATCAGGAACATTCGATTGGGACGGATTAGCCATGCGTTATGCGCCCGCTCCTGAAATCTCGCCTCCATCGTCCGCTCGCCTCAAGCGTTGCCGAGCGCTAAGACTTTGCAAAACCAATAGAGGGGGAAGGAGCTGGTCTTGGCAGGGCGGCAATGCGGCCGCTCAAAGAGCGGCAAACCTCGTAATTTCTCGAGTCAGCTTCAGTGGGAGCTGCCGATGCGAGCCAACCTCTGCAGCGCTCGATCGCTTTCCGGCGCTAAGACTTGCTAAGGTTTTGTGCACCCGGCAGAGGGGGGCGCCGGGTGCGAGCGTGACCCGCGTTATATCCGGTCCTCCGCCGCGCCTAATCCCTGGCGGCGATTGCGGGGCCGGCCATCTGACGGCCTGCTGCCCGAGTGTCTGCCCTACTGTGCCGGAACTTGTTCGTCGGCTGTTGATCGCGTCACTCGACGCGCGCGGATCCAGGCGCCCTTGAACGGAGCGAACTGATGGAATTTCTGATCGCCCTGCTGGTTGCAGTCTCGATAACCACGGTCGTCGGGCATGGAATCTGGGTGCTGCTGGCATTCGTGGTACGAACCCTTTCGAACCAGCCGCAACCCGTCGCCAACAAACCTCAGTCGGCTTGCCTGCGTTGCGGCCGGCTGCTGAAAGCGGAGCAGGAGCATTGCGATCGTTGCGGCCAGAAGCGCGCCGGCTTCAAGACGATCGAGCTCGCCGATCTCGAGGCGGTCGATCGGCAATTGCGGCGCTGGCGCGAGCGTGGCGAACTGAAGCCTCATTTCGCCGAACAACTACGGGCTCGCGTGCAGGCTTATCGCCGCAAGCTGTTGCAGCCGAATGGCGCCCGGCCGGCGACGGCGCAAAATGTCGTCTCGCCCGCGGCGGCAGGAGAACAACTTGCAAGCGTGCTGGCCCGGCGGCCGCAAGCTACGGAGCCGACGCGGGAAGCGCCGCTGACTGCCGAGGTGGTCGACGCGCGGCCCGTTAAGGTCGTTGCCGACTTGGGAGCGGGAACGAACCTCACGGCCGCGCCTGCCCGAGTTGCGCCGACGGCCCTCGCCCCTTCGCCGAGCGCACCGCGGCCTGAAAAACCTGCCGCTCCGCTGCCGTCTTCGCCGCGACCGCCTGCTCCGCGTTCCGCGCCGCTTCCGCCCCCGGCGCCGCGGCGTACGTTGGCGGAAATGCTGACGGCCTTCATGGAACAGCGCAACATTCGTTGGGGCGAACTAGTCGGCGGGTTGCTGATCGTCTGCTCGTCGATTGCGCTGGTCTCGAGCCTGTGGGATACGTTGAACACGATCCCGTATTTTCAGTTCTTGATCTTCGTCAGCGCTTCAGCGGCGATCTTCGGCGCCGGATTGTATACGGAACATCGCTGGAAGCTGGAATCGACCAGCCGCGGCATCCTGATCATTGCCACGCTGCTCGTGCCGTTGAACTTTGTGGCCATGGCCGCCACGGCGCGGGCCGGTTGGGATGCCTTTGCACTGCTGGCGGAATTGATTTCGCTCGGCCTGTTTGCCGCGCTCGTCCAGCGCGCCGCCCGCGTGCTGACGCCTCGCTGGCGCTGGCCGTTGACGTGGGCCGTGGTCGGCAACTCGGGGCTGTTATTGCTGGCTCGGCATCAACTATCGCCCGCCTGGCTGACGGTTGCCGCCGCGCTGGCTGTCGCCTGTCATGGCACGGCGATCGGCGCGGCGCTTGTTGCGCTTCGCAGGGAGACGTTCTCGACGGCTGCAGGCGATGAAACGACGCCGCAGCCGGCGCGTCGCTTGTTCGGCGCCGACCGCGCGAACGAGTTATTCATTCTGACCGGCGTCTCGAGCTTCGCCCTGCTGGCCGCGCTCGGGCTGTTCGTCGCCGGCAGCGCAGAGCGTGCGGCGGTCGTCAACTGGTTCTCGCCGCTTGTGCCGCTGGCCGCCTTGTCGGTTTGCGGCGCCGGAGTTGCCGTCGCTGGCGGCTTGAAGGACGAACCGGAATTTGCCGGGTTGCGGATGGCGGGGACGACGGTCGCGCTCGTCGGCGCGGCCGGCATGCTCGCGGCCCAGGCTTTGGGCTGGCCGGCGCCGCTGGCGATGCTCGTGGTGGGAGTAGTGAACTTCACCGCTCTATCGGGCTTGGGGTTGCGTTGCCGGTTGCCGGTTGCGCATACCGCGGCGATCTTTAGTCTGGCCGCCGTCTATGTGACAGGCGCTCATCTCGCCTTGGGACATTTTGCCGGCGTTCCGCGCGAGTTGCTCGGCCCAAGAATGCTCCAACTTGCCTTCGGCGAGCAGACCGCGGCATTACTGACCGGTTTGTTCATCATCCTGGCTGCAGGCGCCGAGGTTTGGAGTCGATGGGGAAGACCGATCGAGGCTCGCTACTACGCCGGCGGTTGCCTGGCCACGGCGGCGGTCAGCCTGTCGAGCGTGTTTGTGCACGCCTACCTTGTTGGAGCTGCCGGCAAGTGGCTCGTACTGGGAACCTGCGGCATCTACGCATTGGGAAGCCTGCTGCTCAATCTGCGTTGGCGGCAGCCGCAGTTGAGTTTTTTGGCCTCGGCGCTGCTCGCGGCAGGCATGATCGACGCCGGCTTCATGCGCCCTGCCGTTGAATTGTCCTGTCCTTGGATGGCCGTCTGTCTGGCCCACGCAAGCATTGTGACGGCGATCGGCCTGGCATGCAGGCGACTTGAGCGTCGTCTTGCCGGCAATGCGAAGTCCGTGATCGCCGAACCGCTGCTGCGGTCGGCTGCCGCCAGTTCCATGGCTTCTCTTGCAGTTTTGCCTTGGCTTGCGATGCAGCCGGCTTGGGCCTTGGCGTTGCATCTGTTTGGGCTCGCCGTAGTCTGGCTCATGCTGGCCGTGATTCGGCGTTCGACGTCTTGGTTTGCTGCATTCCAGATCGCCCTGACCGCTGCGATCCTGGCGGCCGTGACGTCTTGGCTGAATGACCAGCCCTGGATGCAGAACCAGATCGCTGCGATATTTGCTCCACGCGCACTGCAAGCCTACGGCATCGGACTGGGCTTGCTCTGCGCCGCATGGTCGGCGGCCAGGATTGCCTTGCGGCGAGTTCCCGGCGCCGCGTTGTTTCTGAAGAGCGACGCCGCAATCGACCGCCTGACTTTCTATGGACTCTCCGTAGGTAGCTTTGCGTTGGCCGTCTGGAACGCGTTGCCGGAGGCGGCCGCGGAACTTGCCACGGGCGGCGCTGCGGCGGCCGTTCAAGCAAACGTCGCCTTCGGTCAGTTGGCCTGGCTGCTTACAGCAACTCAAGCGCTTGCGTTGCTGATCGCTCTCTGGAACCGCTGGCGACGGCAGGAAACGGTCTGCGGCGTGTTGTTGATCAGCACGACGGCCGTACTGGCGGCCGGCTCGTTTGCCGCTTCGCTGGCCGTGGCGTCGGCCTTGCGTTGGAGCCTGAGCGGCGCGTTCCTGTTCGGCTCTGCGCTGGTTTGGCTCCGTTCGCCTCTGAGCCGCGCTCTGAAAAAGCTCCGTTGCCGCTGTGAGCCCGACGCCGACGCCCCGCGAATCGTGCGAGGCTTATTGCTGGCCCTATGTGCGGCGCCCGTGCTGTTCATTACCGGCGCGGTCGTCGCCATGCAAGCGAGCGGCTGGCGTCCCGTCGGGCCGCTAGCCGGATCGTGGTTTGCGGCGCTGGGCTTCGAGGCGTCGCACCTGATTCCCATGATCATTATCGCCCTGACGCTGTTGGGCCACGCATTGCGAGAAACCTCGCCAGGCTATGCCTTCTCCGCCGGCCTGACGACAAACCTGACCGTCAGCGGCGGCTATGCCTTGAGCGTGCAGCCATTCGGCGTCGCCGAGTTCGTCGCCATGTTGCAACTCTCCGCCATTACGGCGGCGCTGTGGGCGATCGCCTGGCTGGCGAGCCAGCGCCGGATCCTGGCCATCAGCAGGCACGCGGAACCGCCGCACGCGCAATCGTTTTTACGCGTGCAACTCGGCTTAGGCTCGCTGACGAACGGGCTG
The DNA here is from genome assembly GCA_035547635.1 of Pirellulales bacterium. GTDB lineage: Bacteria > Planctomycetota > Planctomycetia > Pirellulales > JAICIG01 > JAICIG01. The sequence goes on along the minus strand of DASZUP010000093.1, from coordinate 2,705 downwards.
CTGATTCTTCCGGCACTGGGCATGTTGGCGGCGTTTTCGCCCCGCGCATTTGCTGCAGCGCAAAGTTGGTTTGCCGCCGCCGGTTCGCCGCTGGGCTGGCTGGCGCTTGTTTCGACGATCGGCGCCAGCGGCCTTGCCGGTTGGCAGTGGCGGCAGCGTTTGCGTCCCGAGACGGCGGGGCTGGCGGGCATGGCGGCGCTGGGCCTGGGCGCTTGCAGCATTGCTTGGGCCGGCTTTGCCGATGTCTGGGCTTATCGCGCGCTGATGCTTGGCTGGGCGATGTACGCCGTGTCGGTCGTGGCGGCCGCCTGGCGCGCAACGAGCATCGAGAAAATCGCGAACCATGCCGGGCTGTTGGAATCGCTGATTCGCAGCGCCGCACTATGGGTGCGCATCGCCGGCCTGGCGGCCCTGGGTCTGGGATTGAAGACGGCCGTGTTTTATCACGACGAACAACCTTGGGCCGCAGCGGCGATCGCGCTGGCCAGCGCCGCCTGCGCCGCAATGGCCGTCTGGAGCCGTCGAGAACATTGGGCGTTTATCGCCGGCTTGGGCGTTAACCTGGCGGCTTCGATCATGGTCTGGCATTGGCACATGGCCGACCGGCTGGAGGTCGCGGACATGCGGCTGCTTTTGTTGCAAGCGAACCTGATCGCGGGCGGCGCCGTCGCGTTGGTTTGGCTGGCCGCACGCAGGCGTCTCTACCGCGACCGGCTGTTGTCGCTTCCCTCTGCTCCGCTGCTTGGGCTGCAAGTTACGCTAGTCGGGCTGGGCAATCTGCTGGCGATTGGAATTCCGCTGGCGGCGCTCGTCATGCAACCGGACCAGGCGCACGCCAGCTTGCTGCAAGCCGGCACGCGCAGCGGCGCCTTGGCGTGGTTGCTGGGCGGCGCCGCGGTTGCGGTCTATTGCCAGAAGGTTGCACGCCGCGAACTGCCGCATGTCCTGACCGCATTATTACTGGGCGCGGGCGTGCTCGTCTCGGGCGCCGCAGCCTGGCAGTCCGAACCTTGGTCCGCGTACCACGCGCTGCTCGTCGCCTGGCCCGCGAGCGGTTTTGTCTTGTTGGCTGCGTCGCTCTTCGTCGCACCGAGAATCTCGTGGCTGAAACCGTTGGCCAGAAGCGAAACGACCGTCGCCTTGATGACGACGATTGAAACCTTGGTCGCTGCGCTTGCCTTGCGAGGCGCCTGGGATGATCCGGAGCGACCTTACTGGTCGCTGGGCGCCGCGCTGTCGGCAAGTTTGTTGGCCGCGGTCGTCGCCGTCGCTTACCGCAAACCCGATCACAAGTACGCTTCCGGCGCCTTGCTGCACCTGGCGATTGTCCTGGCGGGAGCGGCGGCCGTGCAGCACGCGACCGTCGAGTTCTGGCTGCTGCACCTGATTGCATTGGGATTTCAGGCGGTTGCCTGGTCGCTGGCCGAGCGGCGGCTTGAGAGAGAACGAGCCGCCGAAAACCGTGGCGAGTTGCCGGCGTTTCGGTACGCCGCCGCCGGGCTCGGAGTCGGTTTGCTCTGCGCCACCGTCGCTTGCAATGTGCTGCGAGCCGCCGGCTGGCTGCCGATCGGCTTCCGCCCGCTGGAGCCGTTTACTTTTCAACTTCCGCCGGACGCGTCGCCATCTTTCTTGCTCAATCCTCTGGCGTGGATCGCATGGGGCGCTTCGGCGGCCGCCATCAGCGTTATGCTGCGCGATACACGAGCCGTCTTCCGCTGGGAGGGTGCGTATTCCATCGGGCTTGCCGGCATCTGCCTGGCGGTCGAACGCAGTACGTCCAGCCCGCTCGGATTGGTCCAAGGCCTCGCGCTCTGCGTGTCAGGATATCTGTTGGTCGTGGCTGTGCTGGAACAATTCAGCGGCAAGCTCAACTTGCCTGGTTTCCGTTCAACGCAACGTTTAGAAAGCGCATTGCAGTGGCTGGACCCCACGCAGTTGGTCATCTCGCTGCTGGTGGCCGGGGCAAGCCTGTGGCTCGTGCTGAATGCGGTGCTGCCCGCGGATCGGCTGCCGGGCTGTCTGGCGGCGATCTTGCTGTTTGCCGCGGCGCTGCTCCAGGCCCGAGAGCCCGAGCGCCAAGGCAGCGCCGCCTGGCGATCTGCCGCCTTTGCCTCGGGCGCCCTCGGCGCCGCGGAATTAGGTTGGACCTGGCTAACGGGCGAAGGCGATATGTTCTGGCTGCAACGAAAGGTCATTGCGGCTGCGGCCCTGTTCCTGGCCGTTTTAGCCGGACAGTTTGTCGTGCCGAAGCTGTCGCGAAACTCCCCGGCGTGGATCGAGTCGGCGCGGCGCGCATCGATGGCGTTGGGCGGGCTCCTCTTGCCGCTGCTCGCCGCCCTGTTGATTCAAGAGTGGCGCCTGCACGTGCCCGGCGTCGGCGTGCCGATGGGCGGCGCGGCGTTCGCGGCCATGGCCGCAATGCTGGCCGGCACGGTCGGTCTGGCGCTACGGTTCGCCGTGTCTGCCGAGCGCGACCCGTTGCGCCTGTCATTGCGGGGCCGGACGGTTTATGTTTACGCGGCCGAGCTGTTTGCCTTGCTGATCGTGTTTCACTTCCGCACGGTCATGCCGCAATTGCTTCCGATCAGCTTTCTCGGCAAGTACTGGACGCTGGTCGTGATGGTTGTCGCCTTCGCCGGCGCCGCGCTGAGCGAGTTTTTCCAGCGACGTAAGCTGAGCGTCTTGTCAGAGCCGCTAGGGCGAAC
>DASZUP010000092.1:0-14559 GCA_035547635.1 Pirellulales bacterium | reverse complement strand
CGGAATCGTACGCGGCACAGCGGGCGCAGGAACCTAGCGATCCCGCCGGCTGCGCTGTCCGTCACCATGCAGAAAATTGCATGAACAAACGGACGGCCGTCTGGGGCAGTGCTCGACGCCAGATCTGCCTAAACCCGACTGTCGTCTGCCCCAAGTCACGCCGAGAGAAAGGCGCCTGCCCGATGAAAAGCGAGGTCTCTCCACACACAAGCGTGGCCTGAAGCTCGCCGATTTTGTCGGCTTGTCGCAACGCGCCGGCGCACTGGCCAGCCGTTAGGGCGGGGTAAGTACCAAATCCTAGCTTGCGAGAAAAGCCCGGATTTGCGGTAAAATCCCAACAAACCACGAGGGGCGGAAAAGAGCCGGGAAACTTGAAGACTTCCGGCCAGGTGGAAACTCGCGGCCTGCGTGCCGCAGCAAGCAGAGGCTCATTTGCCCCGAATGACCAGAGAGGCGTCGGTGATAGGGCGAACGGGCGGTTTAGAGCGGTCGCCGGAGAGCTTAATGGTCTTGGAAATCTGTTCAAGTTCGCCGAGCATGCGGGCTGTATCGGCGGCAATGGAGAGCTGGCGAGAACGTACCGTTTTTCCCATTTATCTGATCCGCACAAGTGGTCGATCGAGCAAGTGACTCCGCCCACTTCTTCGGCAACGTTCCTGGCAGGTCTGGAACGAAATTCGGCGGGCCGCCCGCCCCCTCGCCGCGAGGGGGAGCCCTCGAAGGGCGTGCTGACTAAACCTGTCTTGCCGGGACATCAATTGTCGGCGCGTGGAGCGTTCGGTTGCTTTCCGTCGCAGGGCGGACGTTGTCCAAGAATTTCAAGCAGCTTGTCCCTGCTCAAGGGTTTGACGACGTGCCGATCAAATCCGCTGCCGAGCGCCTGCTCGACGTCAGCCGCCTGCCCATAGCCGGTTAGTGCGACGAGATACGTGCGGTCATCGCCGAGGATCCTCCGCACGTGCTGGGCGACTTCGTAACCGTTGATGCCGGGCAAGCCAACGTCGACCAGCGCCGCCGCCGGACGCATGCGTTCGATCGCCGCAATCCCCTCTTGACCGTCGGCGGCGGCGAATACATCAAATCCATGGGCCTCCAGCAGCGCTTTGAGCATGTCTCGATTGTCTTCCTCATCTTCGATGACGACGATCAGGTTGCCGCGGCCATCAGCCGAAAACGGCGGCGGGCCGGACGAGGCATCTGAGGGCGCGGGCGCCGTGGCGCGCGGCAGCCGAGCGACGAATTCGCTTCCTTTGCCAATTCCGCCGCTGTGCGCCTCAACGCGGCCGCCGTGCAATTCGACGATCGATCGCACGAGGGTCAAACCGACGCCCATCCCGCCGGACGAACGATCCAAGGTGTGCTTGGTCTGCACGAACAGATCGAACACGCCGCCGAGCAGTTCGGGTTCGATGCCGATGCCCGTGTCTTTGACGCGGATTACCGCGTCGTCCCCGTCCGCATGCAGCGAGAGCCAAATCCGTCCGCCGGCCAGCGTATATTTTGCAGCGTTGTCGAGCAGATTGGTCAGCATCTGCTGCAACCGCGAAGGATCGCCGCTGATATACAACGGCTCCTCGGCGATTCGTTGCGTGAATTCCAGGCGTCCTTCTTTAATCCGCTGGCGAACTGATTCCACCGCATCCTCGACAATATCCGCCAGGTTGAGAATGCGCTTGCGCATCTGAATCTTGTTCTGCGTGACTCGCGAGACATCCAACAGCTCGTCCAACAAGCGGGCCATGTGCTGGCTTTGCCGCTGAATGATCTCGTGCGATTGCCGTCCGAGTTGCGGATGGCCGTCTCCGTGCTCCAACAAGCTCGCCGCGCTGACGATGGCATTGAGCGGGTTGCGCAGCTCGTGCGAGAGCATGGCGAGGAACTGGTCGCGGCGCCGCACCGCTTCATTCAGCAACGACTCGGCCTTTTTGAGTTCGCTGATATCGATCAGCGTGAGCACGACGCCGTCGATTGACTTCCGGGTCTGGTAGGGGAAGATCCGCATCAGATAGTTCTGGCCGTGGCGATCGGCTACTTCCCGCTCACAGGAGGAGCCGCTGGAAAGCACGCCCTCGATATCCTCGACGAGCGTTTCGTGCAGAATGCTGTGAGCGAAACTGTCGATGCGGCGCCCGATGTCCTGCGGCAACAGATGGAACGTGCGGCTCACCGCGGGCGTGAACTTGCGGATGCGCAATTCGCTGTCGAGAAAGATGGTGCCCACTTCAGTCGAGGCCAGCAGGCTTTCCATGTCGGCGTGCAACTCGGTCAATTCCGAAATCTTCTTCTGATACTCGGCGTTGACCGTGTACAATTCCTCGTTGACCGAGTGCAGTTCCTCGTTGGTGCTCTGCAGCTCTTCATTGGAGGCGACCAGTTCCTCATTGCTGGCCTGCAATTCCTCATTGCTGGTCTCCAGTTCTTCGATCGTCGCCTGCAGGTTCTCTTTGGTGAACCGCAGTTCCGCCTCGAGTCCCTCGATGCGATCGCGAGATATCTGTCGGGCGTCTGCGTCGAGCGATTCCATTTGACCGTCGCCGTCCGGCGGCGCCTGGCCCTCCCGCTCCAATTCGATGATTGAGACGAACATGTGCAGCGACTTGCTGCGGCGGTTCTCGATCGGCTCGACGGACACCCGGTACAGGGCCTCGCGGCCTGCGGCGGTGAGCCGAATGCCCGAATAGTGAACCGGCTTCATATCCCTCTGCACCTTCTGCACGGCGCCGGTCACTGCGGCCTTCAGGTCATCGTCAAGCAGATCGAACGCATCGGCGCTGGGCCGTCCCGTCTTGATGCGCAGGAATTTCTCGGCTCCGCCGAAAACGTGCAACAGCTCGCGCCGCTCGCTGACCAGCAGCCCTGGCGGCATGTAGCGGCCGAGCAGCCAGTCGTAGGCGCCGACCAGGGTCGTATCGGGAAAAGCCCTGGCCGGCGCTGAGGCCAGCAGGGGCGTCCGGCGCATCAGTTCCGGACTCCGCAGCGGCTGACGTGCATCGGCCGGCAATGCGATGTCGCGCCGCTTGCTGTAAACCTTCCAATATTCGTTGATCGTTTCGAACTCATCCGACAGTTCCCCGGGCGTTTCGCTGGGGCCGAGCATCAATACGCCGCCGGTCCGCAGTCCGAAATGGAACAGCGAAAGCGCCTTCTTTTGGGCCAGCGGCTGGAAATAAATCAACAGGTTGCGACAAGTGATCAGGTCCAGCTTGGTGAACGGTGCGTCTTTGAGAATGTTATGCGGTGCGAAGACGATCATTTGCCGCAGATCCTGGCCGACGTGGTATCCGTCCGACTTGTGAACGAAGTAACGCTGCAGCCGCGACTCGGAAACGTCAGCCAGGGCCTGCTCGTCGTACACGCCCTGGCTGGCGGTTTCGAGCGATGCGCGATGCACGTCCGTGGCAAAGACTTTGGCGTTCACCGGGCGGTGCGCCGCCTCCAGCAATTCGTGCAACAAAATCGCTACGCTGTAAGCTTCTTCACCCGTGGCGCATGCCACCACCCAAACTCGGATTTCCTGGTCCTCCGGCGTCTTCTGGATGATCTCCGGGAGCACTTCGCGCTCGAGCCGTTCGAACGCCTCGCGGTCTCGGAAGAAGCGCGTCACGCCGATCAACAGGTCTTTGTAAAGCGCGTTGAGCTCGTCCGAATCGTTCCGCAATCGCTCGGCGTATTCATCCAAGTCGTCGATGCGGTGCATCGAAAGCCGGCGTTGCACCCGTCGACCGACCGTCGTGCTCTTGTAATGGGAGAAGTCGAGCCCGTATTCACGGTTCAGCAGATCGAAAATGGCCGGCAGCCCCTGATGCGCGCCGCGCGATGAATGTTCGTCGGCGAACGACTCGACCGCCGCCAGGTTCTGAGCGTGATTGACCAGCGCTTGCGGGATCTGGGCAGGCGGCAGAACCATGTCGACCACGCCCGTTTCAATGGCGCTAAGCGGCATGCCGTCGAATTTGGCCGTATCCAGGCTTTCTGAAACGACGAGTCCGCCGGCGCCGTGGATATCGCGAATCCCGCGAGAGCCATCGCTGCCGCTGCCCGACAATACGACGCCCACCGCGCAATGTCCCGCATCCTGGGCCAGCGAGCGGAAAAAGTGATCAATCGGCAGCGCCAGTCCTTGCTTGGGGTCTTTATCGGTCAGCAAGAGTTTGCGGCCGGAAATGATCATTTCCTTGCGCGGCGGAATCAAATAGATGTGATTCGGCTCGACTGTCATCTCATGTTCGGCGCGGCAAACCGGAATGTCAGTCTGGCGAGCCAACAATTCGTCCATCAGACTCTTGAAGTCGGGAGAAAGGTGCTGAATGACGACGAAGGCCATGCCCGTATCGGCAGGCATGTAGCGGAAGACTTGTTCCAGAGACTCGAGCCCGCCGGCGGAAGCGCCGATGCCGACAATATGAAAAGGCTCGCACGACTCTTGTTTATCGCCCGTAGACTTGCTTTCCAACGGCGGGGCGACCGCGTCAGTCGCGTTGTTAGGTCCGGACATCGGATGTCTCCTTTCGCGATTCGCCGCGTAAAGCTTGGCGCGCCGGCGAACTTTGCCGGCGGCTCTTCGGGCGATCTCCTGAGTGGTTTTGGGCCTCCCCTCAAGCAAATGCGGCGCCAGAGCGACGCACCAAACCGAACTCCAATGGCCATAAGGCGTTTCGCAACATGGACCTGTACGCCACAAGCGGTATCCCCTGCGGCATGGGGAGCGCTTGCTGGTCAGAGCAAAGCCCGCGCGGTTGGTCGCCGTTCGGCTTTCGGGACGCCCCGGCGCACGGCAGTCCCCCGGCAGGACATGACGGGAAGCCGCACGACTTGCAGCCGTGGATACAAAGTAGCGGCGGCAAGGCGGAGGGGCGCTCGCGAAGAATTGTGCGAGGCGGCCCGAGTCTCAAAAGCGAGCGTCTCCCCGGACTGCTTGCTCATTTCGGACGGCTGGCGTCACGCCCGCGCGTCAGCCCAGGCAGGCGGACGTCGTTGCTCCGCGGCAGCGGTCCTTAAAATGCAACGCACGGAAGACCGCCAGGCATCTGTAGCGAGATCGACTCGCTATTCGGCAAACGGTTTTTCAGGTCTCAGCTTCAGGCATCCAAGTCTTTACCCCTGACCGGTCGTGCCTTCGTCTTTACCGCCCTCATCCGCCTTGGGCGGGGGCGGTTGTTCTCCCGCTCGGCGGCGCTGGTGGGCTTGCTGGGCGCTGGAGAGCGTCTCCAGCAGTCCGGGGACTTGCTGCGCGGCAAGGAAAACGCGGCAAGAAACAGCCGACCGAGGATAGAAAGTCGTGATGAAGTCGAACCAGAATTCCGAAGGAGTATGACCGATCATCACGGCGTTGGCATACACGCCGCTGAGCATCTCGTCAGCCAGTTTGAGTTGGTCGTAGAGATCTGAAATGCTGGTGCGATTCGGCGGCTGCGGCGGCACGGGCAGCGCCGGCGGCGTGCCGAAACGGTTGGAGTACATTTTCAAATTGTCGCGCAGCGCCGTAATGAACTGGCCGAACACGGCATGCGACAAAGCAACGCGGGCCGCCACAGTGTGAGGCGCGCCGAGTCGCTGCAGGAAGTCGATCACATACTCGTGCGGCCCGTCGAAGACGACCGCCCCCGTGCTAAGAATGCCGCGGCCGATGTGCTGCGGCACGCGAGCACTAACCGACGCGTGCTGAACCTGCTCGTTGACGGCGCCTGGCGGCGGCGTCGGCTTTTCGCCTTCGGGGCGTTCGGGATCTTCGTGTTCCATGCTCTCTGCTTTCTCCCGAGTTACTGGCAAAACGGGGGGCTCTGAAATGCTTTATCGTAAGTTCGCGGCGACCTTGTAAAATTTGACTGTCCAAATCCGCGTTCTGCCATCATAACCGTTTTCGCCGTTGAATTGCATGCTCCACGTGCTTGACGTCCGCTTTGGAGATTTCCCAAGGGGGAGTTTCTGCGAACTTCGCCGCGATTTTTTCGCCCCGCTCGGCGCCGAGCGGGGCGCCGGAGTGCGCCAGCAGCAAGTATCGCAGCATCAACGGTTGTTCGCGGCTGGTCGAGACGGCGCGGTGCAGACAAGGGGCGGCGCCCATCCAACCGTCCTCCCGCACGTGCCAGGAGACCGGATAGCCGGAATTCTCCGGATGGTCGAAATAAGCGATTCCTTCCTTCCTCTCGCCGGGCACGGGTCCGCTGTAATCCATCCACCGCGCGGCCCTGGCAAAGATAGCCCCTTCGCCCTGAACTCCTTCGCTGTTGACGATCTGTCCGCCGCCAAAATAAGCCGACAGGCTCTTCGCCACGCGCACCGCCAGAAAGCCGAAGTTCGTCTGACCGAATTCCAGCGACTCCGCCCGCGGACGAAACGTCGCTTGCAACTCGACGAACGTTTCGCCAGCTTCGCCGGGACGAACTGCCGCGATCAGTTCCTGTTCCAGCAATTCCTGGGGATCGTGCCCGTCGTACCAGCCAAGCAACACGGCCATGGCGGCTTCGTCATCGCCGTCCTGATAACAGAGCCACTGCTTCTGACGAATGCGGGCCGTCGTGCGGTCGCTCCAAAAATCAATGCCCAGCACCTTGGCGTGTGCGAACCAGATGGAGCGATGATGATCATGATTTGGCGCTCCGGGATGCCCCATGCGCGTCAGCGCGGCGCCCGAAGGCCCTGCAAGCGGAAAGAAGAAGGGCCGCGGGTAAGCAGCGCCGAAATGCCATCGCAACCGTTCGACGCCATCGATCTGAAACAAGACCTGGTCGTCCGGCAGCGGCGTCACCTGGCAGCGAGGAAAGTGGTAGTTCATTGTGAAGACTCCTCCTGGCGGCCAAGGTCAAGCGGTGCGACGCGGACAGATAACCTGCACGTCAACTCAACGGATGCTGACGCCAGTTTAGCGTCGGGTGGAGCCGCCGTCGCGGTCGCTCCGCTTCTAACCGCTCTGCCAGGCGTGAGGACGAACGCTGGCGCTTGTGTAGAGGAACGCTCACCGCGGCGCCGCACGCAGGGCGGTCAGGGCAAGTTGCACCTCGTGCACCGCGAGAGACTTGGGCGCCTCGGCGCCGCGGCGGAGTTCGGTCAGCAGGCCGCCGAGCAATTCTCGCTCCAGCCATTCGGCCAGCCACCGGGCGCGCGATTCGGCATAGCGGTCTTGCAGCCGCCGGAACAGTCTCGCCGCGGCCTGACTAACGCCTTCGCCGGTGACCGTTACCACCGCTTCGCCGCCGCCGGTAATGCCGCCGGCAATCGCCGCCTCGGTGGCCAGGTTGGTCGCCGTGTGGCTGACGGCCTGAGTGGCGGCATGCCCGATGACGTCGCCCGCCACGATCCAACCACTGACCGCAAGCGAAACGGTGATCGCCGGCCGGGCGATCGCCATCACATGGTCGAACGAACGGAGCCAACTGATGGCCCGCGGGTTCTCCTGCCCCCAACGCGTCAATTCGTCTCGGAGGAATTCGCGATAGTCTTCGCTCAAGGCCGGCAGTTCCTCGTGCGCCGCAATCACCTTGTTCAGCAGTTGCTCTCGCGATGCGCCGCCGAGCAGCTTTTCCAGCCGCGGACGCAGCGTGTCGTTGCCGATCTGCGACAGCCGATCGAGTTCGTCGAGCAGCTTCTCCACGGCCTCCAGGATCGCCTCTCGTTCCTGGGCGCGAAAGTTGAACAGCGGTTCGCGCTCGGCGCCGTAGAACGATTGCCAGGCGGCGCGGACCGGCCAGGTTACGCCTTGCCCCAGCGTGCGATAAAAGCCGTGAATCTGACGGGACCAGGAACTGCGGCTGGAGTCCCACCAGGCGCGAATTTCGTCAATCAGCAAACCTGAAGGAACCGCCGGCCAGCGGACGCGGGCGATGTTGGCCGTGGAAAGCGTCTCGGCCGCCGCGGCGAACTCGCTGCTGGCCGCCTGTAGGCGAGCCAGATAGGCCGGGGCGCCCTGCTCGGAGTCGAGCACCCAGGCGATAGCCCCTCGAAACGTACGGATCTTGATCGTATCGAAGTGCAGCCGCGCTAGTTCGTCTCGTAGCGAAGAGGCATCTCCGGGCGGTTCCCGCCCCGTCGCGCCGATCGGATGAAAAGGAAGCTTGAGCTGCGTCGCCGCGGCGCGGTCATAGGGAATGACGTAAACCAGTTCCGGCTGGACGCCCGTTTCGCTCGTGAAGGTTTCGAGCCACTGGGGCCAGAACTCGCGGTCTTCCGCCAGATCGCACTGATTGAACACCACGACGGCGCGTTTGTCGGCTTCGGCGGCCTTACGGAAGAACTGCTTGACGGCTGCGTCGTTGTACTTCTGCTGGGTCAGCACGGCCACGAGCACATCGGCCGATTGGCGAATCTGGTCGGCCCGCTGCCAATTTACCGGCGCGTCGGAATCGATGTCGGGCGTATCGAGCAGCAGCAGCCGCGAGGGGACGTTGTCGCCGACTCGCCAGAATAGGAAATGCTCGTCCGACTCGGCCAGCGCATCGGCCGCTGCATGCCACGGACGGACCGTGAATCCGTCGAATAGCTTTTCGAGCGTCGCCTGGTCCGCAAAACCGGGCGGGGCCAGGCAAACGGGATGCTTGGTGCCGGCCGCCAAGGGACTGACGGCGCTGGCCGTTTCGCCGGCAAGGTGATTGAACACCACCGACTTGCCGATGTTCGTCCCCCCGACCACCGCCACCACCAGAAATGGATCGGCGTCGAGTTGAGCCATCAGCTTGTGCTCGAGCAGCGCGAACCATTCTTCGCCGTCCGGAGGCGCAACGCCCACCGCAGCCGCCGCGGGTTCTAACGCGACGAGCGCACGATACAACCGTTTGACGTGTTCGGCCCAGGCGGTGAATTCGATGCTCATGAGCGCCAAAGTATAGCATGACCGAGGACTGAGCGGGGGGAGCGGCGCCACTCGATTCGGGCACGGCGCCGACAACATCTCGTATCGGATCTCGCGCACGCTATAATCCAAGCGCACGCCAACCGGCGCCATTGCCCGCGGTTCAGCCGTCCCATATCCAAGGGAGGAATCTCATGTTCAAGTCCTCGACGCGGAGACAGTTTCTACAAGCAGCAGCGGCCGGCGGGGCCTTCGCCGGCTGGGGAGACCTGGGGTTTCTCGGACGCTTGCCCGCCGTAGCGGCCGCCGAGGCAAAGCTGGACTCCAAAATGGTCCAGTTCCAGCCGGAGATCGAGCCGCTCGTCCGTCTGATCGAGGATACGCCGCGAGACAAGTTGCTGGAGCAGGTGGCCGCCAGGATTCACGCCGGCGCCAGTTACGCGGAGGTGCTGGCCGCGCTGCTGCTGGCCGGCATCCGCAACGTTCAGCCGCGCCCTTCCGTCGGTTTCAAGTTTCACGCGGTGCTGGTCGTCAATTCAGCGCACCTGGCGAGTTTGGCTTCGCCGGCCGAACATCGCTGGCTGCCGATCTTCTGGGCGCTCGATTACTTCAAGGAAGCCCAGGCGCAGGACGTTCGCGAGGGCGACTGGACCATGTCGGCGCCGGATGAATCCGCCCTGCCGACCGCTGACAAGGCGAAACAGGCGTTCGAGGAGGCCATGGACCAATGGGACGTCGCCAAGGCCGACGCCGCGGCGACCGCCCTGGCGCGTACGGGCGACCGGCATGCCTTATTCAACCTGTTCAGCCGCTATGGGTCGCGAGATTTTCGCTCCATCGGCCATAAGGCCATTTACGTCTCCAATGCCTGGCGGACCTTGGAAGCCATCGGCTGGCAGCATGCCGAGCCCGTATTGCGGTCGTTGGCCTATGCCATGTTGCAGCATGAGGATGGAAACCCTGCCTCTCAGGATTTGCCGGCGGACCGGCCCGGCCGGGAGAACGCAAAACGAATCTTGAAGTTCCCCGAGAATTGGAAGCAAGGTCAGCTTGATGAGCGGGCGACAACCGACTTGCTCGCGACGCTCCGCAGCGGATCACAGGAGGACGCTTGTAACCAGGTCGTCGAACTGCTGCAGCACAGCGTGGCGCCGCAGTCGATTTGGGACGCTCTGTTCCTGGGGGCGGGGGAGTTGCTCGTCCGCCAGCCGGGTATCGTCTCGCTGCATGCCGTGACCTCGACGAATGCCTTGCATTTCGCCTATACCGCCAGCACCGACGAACAGAACCGAAAGTTACTGCTGCTGCAAAACACGGCCTTTCTGCCAATGTTTCGCGGCGCGATGGAAGGTCGCGGCAAGCTCGCCGACTTCAAACTCACGGATCTCGAACCGGGTGAACTCGATGCCAGCGGTGCGATGGCGGTGGAAAGAATCCTCTCGGACGTCAGCAGCAATCCGATGGACGCGGCTCGCGAGACGCTGACCTATATGGCCGAACGGACCGATCCCGCGCCGCTCGCCGACGCCGCCCGACTGCTGGTCTTTTTGAAAGGCAACGACGCGCACGACTACAAGTTCAGTTCCGCCGTGCTCGAAGACTACCGCCAGCTCTCGCCGGCATGGCGCAACCGATACCTGGCCGCCAGCATGTTCCATCTCAACGGCGCCGGGGAGCGCGACAATGAACTCGTACAGCGGACGCGCGCGGCGCTGGGAGCCTAGGCGCCCAGCGACGTCGCCGTATCCGTATTGATGATCGCGCCGTTTTCGCGCAGCAACCGGCAGGCTTCCTCGTATCGGTCATCCGTATGCACGGCGACCACGATCTTGCCCGCGTGGACTTCCTGCGCATACCGATCGGCTTCGTCTTCGGGCAAGCCTGCCCAGAGCAACGTGCCGACCATGCCGCCAGCCGTGGCGCCGACGACGGCGCCGGCCGCGATGGTTGCCAGCATGCCGCCGACGAGTATCTCACCGATGCCTGGCAGCAACTCCACGGCGATGCCGGCGGCCCACAGACCGCCCGCTCCGGCGCCGGCAAGTAAGCCTCGCAACAGACCTTCCTCCGCTTTATCTTCGTGTTCGGTTTGATCGGCCGGCAGTTGAGTCACCTCGACATTCCTTGCGGCGATGCCAATGGCGGACGAGGCGAAACCTGCCGCGCGCAACTCTTCGGCCGCTTGTTGCGCGAGCCGCAAACGGTCGAAAATGCCGACCACAATCGTGCGATGCGCGGTGGACATGATGTATGCTCCTCGATTCCGGTGATTCCCGCCACTTCGGCATTCGAAGCGAAGGCCGCAAGGGCTAAAAGAATAGTATTCAGCCGCCCTCCCTGTGGCAGCGAGCAAACGGATATGCAACGTCGGCGCCGCGGCTCGCGGCCCGACCATTAATTCTTGAACCGGGGCCCTCCGTGAACCGCAAGACCCACGACAAGTGATTGCTGCTAAAATGGTTGCGTTGCCGGCTCTCGCGAGAATTCGCGCATCTTGTTTTGAGACTGCCCCCGCTGGAGAATGTAGGTCATAAACGCGGGAGAGTTAGACTTGGGCGCCGCCCCCACGTTCAATGTGGCATTTTCGCACACTGGATTATGAATATTACCGCGGCAAACGAATTGTTCGGCCTGCTCGACCGCGAGTTGTGGCTGGTTACGGCTCAGGATGACGCCCGGCGAGGCGGATTAATCGCTACGTTCGTCAGCCATGCATCGCTTGTTCCAGAACTGCCGCGCGTCTTGTTGGCCGTCGCCAGGCAGCATCAGACGTGGCAACTCATTGAAGCCAGCGGCGCCTTCGGCATTCATCTGCTCGCCGAACGGCATTTGGAACTGGTCTGGCGATTCGGTCTTACGTCAGGCAAAGACGTCGACAAGTTCGCCGGTCTGACGTTCGAGCGTTCGGACGCTGGCAGCCCCTTGCTGAACGACTCGCTGGGCTGGTTCGACTGCCGCGTCGAGACACGGCTGGAGACGGGAGATCGCACGGTTTACGTGGCCGAGGTGCTGGAGGCGAAGCGGCTGCTGGACGAACGGCCGCTGACCATGCATCGATTACTGGAACTGGCTCCGCCGGACAAACGCCGGCAACTGCGCGAGTTGCGGGAGCGCGACAGCGCCATCGACGCCCGCGCCATCCAAGCCTGGCGCGAGAAAGCTCAGTCGCAAGCTGGAGATTGAAGATTGCCGACGCGCGGAATCCAGTCCACGCGTCCGCGCCTTGCCCTACGACGCCGCGAACGCTTCGTTGGGCGCTGCGTTGAGCCGATCGATTAATTGCCGCAGGCGACCGAGGCTGCGACGGTTGAAGCGCATTACCAACCGGGGCAACTCGGCCAGTTCCGGCTCGTTCTCTTCCGGCAAGGCTTCACTGAGTCGAATTTGGCCTTCCAGCAGAATGTCGCGGAATTCGCGGTTGATGTCCGCCAGCAACGCTTCGCTCGGCGCTTGCTGCAAGCGGAGCACGAGCTTGCTGCGTACGTATCGCATGCTGTGGTAGACGCGATAGAAATGGAGGATTTCCGCCACGGCCTCCTCCACTTTGTCCGTCAGCTTGTAAAGTGAGAGATCCTCGGGAGAAATCAGTTTGGCTCCGAGTAAGCGGCGCTGGACGAATTCGTGCCAGTCGGCCCAGAAGTCGCCGCCCGGCTCTTCCAGAAACACGACTGGAACCATGTCGCGTTTGCCGGTTTGCAGCAGCGTAAGCACCTCCAGGCCTTCGTCCAGCGTGCCGAACCCGCCAGGCAACAGGCAGACGGCGTCGCATTCCTTGACGAACATCAGCTTGCGCGTGAAGAAGTACTTCATGTGGACGAGCTTGGGATCCCCGGCAATCACCGGGTTGGCCTCCTGCTCGAACGGCAGCATGATGTTCAGGCCCATCGAATTCTCGCGGCCTGCGCCAAGATGGCCCGCCTCCATAATGCCGCTGGCCGCGCCGGTGACCACCAGCCACTCCTGCTCGGCCATCGCTTTGCCGAACGCTACGGCTTGTTCGAACGCGGCTTCGTGCGGCCGGGTGCGCGCCGAGCCGAAGACGGTGACCTTGCGGCGGGCCCGATAGGGAGAAAAGACTTTGAAGGCGTAGCGCAGTTCGCGCAGCGTCCGGCTGAGAATCTTCAGGTCGCCGCGACTGGTTTGATCCTGAGCCAGCTTGTCGGCCGACTCTTTGATCAGCGTGATCAGATCGCTGATCCGGTCTCGCTGCCCTTCCTTGGAAAAATTTCGAGCCAGGAACTCGCCGGAGCGTTCCAGGTCTTCCGCCTCTGCCGAATCGCCCGCAGGCGACGCTTCACTGTCAGCCACGACATCCGCCTCAACCGTCTCGATCGCCGGCGAGCCTGGCCGAACCGGTCGAACGGCTCGCCGCGGCGAAGTGAATCCAGGACATTCCATTCTACCCGGCCCGGCGGCGGCGGAACACCGCGGAAAGCGCGTTGCGCCGCTCTCAAAGCGCAGGCAAGTGGCAGGCAGACGGGCCTGGCGGCAACACGAACCCGCCAAGCCGACCGGACTCAGGCCGAGGGGCGACGGCAGTATTGATAGGCCAGAATAACTTCGTACAAGTCCGTGGAGATGCTGATCTCGTCGTCTTCGAAGTCGCGCAGCCACGTCCGCTCGTTACGGACGGCGTCGGCCAGCAGCGGGAAGATCTCGCTCAAGGGCACTTGCACTTTGCGCTGTTTATCGTTCGACTCAACCTGCTCCGACGACGTTTCGGGGCCGTAATAAACGCGCAAGCGACTGCGGGCCATGAGACGCTTCCTTACGTGGCAAACCCAACCACTTCGCTGCACCGAAAGACCGCCACCTCACCTCGGCGCAGAGCAAACGCAACCCATGCGCTTGCTGCAAACAAGCTCCTCGTGGTCGATAATTTATATCGGCTGATCGCGTCCTGAGGGTTTGATCTAATTGTTGGAAATTGCGGCATTTCCCTCTCAAGGCTGCTGCGAGGAACGTACCAGCAATGGGGGTCTTAAGCTGCAAGACAGGACGACAGGCAAACCAGGCAAAAGCGGCGTTTTACGACGTGCTCCGGCAACTTGACAGTCGTTGCCGGAGTGCCTAGATTGCCAAAACGGTTAAGTGTATTTCTCTAAAACTCTTGCGGCGAACAATCCGCTGTCGGAAAACAGGCCTTATGGCGAGCACGGTTGCGATCGATCTGGGACCAGTGAGTCAGTCCCTCAACTTGGCCAGTCAGCGCGTTCAGGCAGTCATCGACTTGCTCAACGCCGGCAATACCGTTCCATTCATCACCCGCTACCGGAAGGACCAGACCGGCGGGCTCGACGAAGAGCAGATTCGCCAGATTCAGGCGCGCGTGCTCAAGCTCCGCCTGTTGGCGGAGCGCAAGCAGACGATCCTGCGGTCGATCGAGCTGCAGGGCAAACTGACTCCTGAATTGGCGGCCGCCATTGAAGGCGCCGACGCCTCCAAACGGCTGGAAGATCTTTACCTGCCGTTCAAACCCAAGAAGCAAACGCTCGGCGCTACGGCGCGCCAGCGCGGCTTGGAACCGCTGGCGCTGGAGATCCTTCGCGCCGACCCGATCTGCGCCGATCTCGACGCACGCGCTCGCGATTTCATTAATTCAGACAAGAAAGTCGCCACCGCCGCCGATGCGTTACTCGGCGCGGGTCATATCCTGGCCGAGATCTTCAGCGAACGCGCCGACTTGCGAGGCAAACTGCGGGCGATCGTGGAGCAAACGGGCAAGCTCGTCTCGACGGCGACCGAGCCCGAAGCCAAGCCCGAAGCGCCTGAGA
>DASZUP010000091.1:0-1810 GCA_035547635.1 Pirellulales bacterium | reverse complement strand
GCGTCATTCCGCCCGCGGCAGAGCGCAGCACTTACGTGCTGGCCAGCAGCCTGTTGCTGTTGCTACTGTTTTGGCAATGGCGGCCCTTGCCAGGCGTCGTCTGGAGTTTCGACTCTCCCGTCGCCGCGGGCTTGCTCTGGGCGAGCTTCACGGTCGGTTGGCTGATCGTGTTTGTCTCGACCTTTCTCATCAATCACTTCGACTTGCTTGGCTTGCGGCAGGTTTATTTATCGTTCATTGGAAAGCCCTATTCTCCGCCGCCATTTCAGACGCCGTTGTTTTATCGCATCGTGCGGCATCCGCTCATGCTCGGATTCTTGATCGCCTTCTGGGCCGCGCCGACCATGACGTACGGCCATCTGCTCTTTGCGGCGGTCGTCACCGCCTACGTGCTTGTCGCGGTGCGGCTGGAGGAGCGCGATCTGCTGGCGTATTACGGCCAGACCTATTCCGTCTACCAAGGGCAAGTTCGCATGCTTTTGCCACTGCCTACTGGCGCTGGGCGACCAACCAACCCAATGGATCGACTGGCCGGCGAATATGACCAGTGGTTTGATTCGCCGGAAGGCAAAGCGATATTCGAGCAGGAGCTGGATTGCGTGCGGCATGTCAAAGGCAGCGAGGCGGGTCGGTGGCTCGAAGTGGGAGTCGGGACAGGCCGATTTGCCGCGGCGCTCGGGATTCGCGAAGGAACTGATCCGTCCGAACCCGCGCTAGCGCTGGCCAGGAGCCGCGGCGTCGACGTCCTGCACGGCGAGGCAGAGAAACTCCCCTACCAGGATGGCACGTTCGACGGCATTCTGGTTGTGGTGACCTTGTGCTTTGTCGCCGATCCGCCTGGAGCGATGGCCGAGTGTCGAAGAGTGCTGAAGCCTGGGGGCCGGGTTGTGATCGGCATCATACCTGCGAATAGTCCCTGGGGGCGGCTTTACGCGGAAAAAGGCCGGCAGGGCCATCCGTTTTACTCAACCGCACATTTTCACACTGCCGGCGAAGTGATCTCACTCGCTGAAAACGCGGGATTCGCCTTCACGGGCGCTTGCAGTTGCCTTCTGGATCCGCCCAATTCCCCGCAGGAGAAGCGATTTGAGAAGGATGTCGTCGAGAGCGCGGGCTTCGCGTGCCTCGGGTTTAGCAAACCGCAACCCAATTGACGCCGGCCGGACGCAAGCCACAAGCTGAGTGAGCGCACGATGACGGAGCAGTTCGAAATCACGGTCCGCCTCGCTTGCTTCGGCGGCGTCTTGCTTGTCATGGCAATGTGGGAGCTGCGTGCGCCGCGACGGCCTCTAACGGTTCGCAAGGCGCCCCGTTGGGCCAGCAACCTCGCGCTCGTGGCGATGAATGTCGTTCTTGGTCGCTTGGTTGTGCCCGTCACGGCTGTTGGCGCCGCTCTCGCCGCCGAATCGCGAGGCTGGGGACTGTTGCAACTGGTCGATTGGCCGGCCTGGCTGGAGGTCGTCGCGGCCGTGCTGGCGTTCGATCTGGCGATCTATCTGCAACATGTGATGTTCCACGCTGTGCCGGCGCTGTGGCGATTGCACATGGTTCATCATGCCGACTTGGATTTCGACGTCACCACGGGCCTGCGGTTCCACACATTGGAGATTCTCCTTTCCGCACTCATCAAGCTTGCCGTAGTGGCAGTCGTCGGCCCAGCGGCCGTTGCCGTCATCATCTTCGAAGTGCTGCTCAACGCGACTTCGATGTTCAATCATGGCAACGTGCGATTCCCAAGTTGGCTTGACCGCCTGCTGCGCTGGTTTGTCGTGACGCCCGATATGCATCGCGTTCATCATTCAGCGATTCG
>DASZUP010000090.1:0-9602 GCA_035547635.1 Pirellulales bacterium | reverse complement strand
CGATATTCGCTTCTCTCAGATCCCACGGATGACGCTGGAAACGGCAGACGGCCGCTTTGTCTACGTCGCCGGCGAAGCCATCACGCTGCAATGCCGCATCTCGGGCTGCCGCGGGCCCGATCCGCGAGTCAAACTGGAGGTCGACGACGCCCTGGGCCGGCGTTTGTTCGAGTCCGATCTTCCCTTGCGGGTCGTCCGCGACGACCCCGCCATCGACGCCGAACGATCAGACCATCAGCGAGTCGAGGGCGCTTGGCGGTCGGCGCTGCGCGAACCGGGATACTATCGCGTGCGAGCGACGGTGGCCGGCAGCAAAGGCATGCTGCACGTTCGCGAGGCGCCGCTGGCCGTAATCTCGCCGGCCGAGCATCCGGAGCACGGTCCGTTCGGCTGGACGCTCGCCGACGGAGAAGGAACTTTGCCGTTGTCGTCCCTGGTCCGGGTCGCTTCTCAGGCGGGCATTCATTGGATCAAGTTTCCGCTTTGGTATGACGACCGCGAGCAGCAGCGAGTCGATCAGTTGACCTGGCTGGCTGACCGCCTCAACTCTCAGGGCATCAGCCTGATCGGCCTGCTGTCCGACCCGCCCGAGGAGATGAAGCGCAGTCTGGGCTTGAGCGACTCTGACTCGGCCGCCAACCTCTTCGCGCAGCCGCCCGAGCTCTGGTATCCGACGCTCGAGCCGGTGATGGCCCGCATGTCGTTGAAAGTACACCGCTGGCAATTGGGCCGCGACGAAGATTTGAGCTTCGCGGGATTGAGCGACCCGGTGGAAGTGCTGACGCGCGTGAAGCGGCAGCTCGACCGGATCGGCCAGGACTCGCACCTGGGAGTCGGCTGGAGTTGGATTGACGAGACGCCAGCCGCTCGGAAGCCGCCGTGGAGTTTCTTGAGTCGCACCGCCTATCCCGCCTTGACGGCCGACGAATTGGCGGCGTATCTGGCGCCGAGCGTGGCCAGTGCGGGCCCCACAACGGCGCAATGGGTCTCATTGCCTCCGCTCTCGGCGGCGCGGTATAGCGTAGCGACGCGCACGGCTGACTTGATCTTGCGCATGATCAGCGCTCAGGAACACGGTGCGGACAAGATTTTCTTCGCGTCGGCGCTGGGAGATGAAGGCCTGGTGCGGCACGATGGCGCGCCTACTGAATTGTTGCTGCCGTGGCGCACGACAGCCGTAGCGCTGTCCGGCGCCCAATGCGAGGGGCGGCTGCAACTGCCCGGCGGCAGCGAGAACCGAGTCTTCGTGCGCCGCGATGAAGCGATCGTCATACTTTGGAACGACGCCCCGACGGAGGAAACCGTATACCTGGGCGATCGTATGCGCCACTCGGACGCGTGGGGACGAGAACTCATAACCGCAGCGGAACAAGAGGGACGCCGCGTGGCGGCCGGTCCGCTGCCGACTTTCATTAACGGCGTGGATGCAGCCCTGGTCCGCTGGCAGATGTCGGTGGAGCTGGACAAATCGCAACTGCCCAGCGTGTTCGGCGCTCCGCATACGGTTACGCTGAGCTTGAAGAATCACTTCGATCAGGCGGTCAACGGCCAGGTGCACGTGGAGGCGCCCGCCGGCTGGCACGTCGAACCGGAGCGGTTCGATCTCCGCTTGCCGGCGCAGGGCGAGGCGCATCGCCCGTTGCACGTCACGTTCCCTTCAACGGCCAGTTGCGGGCGGCGGACCATTCGCTTTGACTTCGACATTGCGACGGATCGCCCGTATCGCTTCAGCGTCGAGCGCCCGATCGAACTGGGCATGGGAGACGTGTACATCAAGATCTTCAGTCACTTGAATGACGAAGGCGAGTTGGAAGTCGAGCAGCGACTGGTCAATCACACGCGCGGCGAGGTCAGCTTTCGCTGCCATCTCAGCGCTCCGAACCGGCGTCGGATGCGCACCCAGGCGCTGCGCTTCGCTCCGGGCGAAGACGTGCAAACCTACCGCTTGCCGGATGGCGCCGGATTGGTGGGCCGCACGCTGATGATTCGCGCGGAAGAAATCGGCGGCGAGAAGCGGATCCTGAATTACGTCTTTGTGGCCGAACCATAAACGCCCGGCCTCGTGCAACTCGTCGTCTCGCCGCTCGGCGAGACGCCGTCAGCCAGGCGCGCCCGGCCGGCATGATTCCGCTTCAAGCAGCAGGCGGCGAGTTGTAAAACGTGCCCCGTCTGGCGGGTCGGGCAAGGCGGCGGGCACAACGTTTGCTGCCTTGGGTAGCAAGCAAGGGGGGCTGCCCGGCGGGATTGGGAGCGCTCTCAGATTGATATTAAGAGACCGCTCCACGGCGGTTTCGAGCCTGTGTCGGCGGCCGCGACGAATTGTCCACCGCGTCCGAAGCTGCGGGGAAGGGCCGCGAAGGGCCGCGTTGACTTGGCCCGGGGGGCGCCTAGAATGGCTTGGATTCCCGCCTGAGCAGAACAGAAATGGTTTGCCATGTCTCACCGCTTTTTGACGGCCTTGCCCGTCTACAACGAAGTCCGGCACGTGGCCGACGTCATCGCTGAGGTGCGCCGCTACAGCCCGGAAGTGCTGGTGATCGACGACGGCTCGACCGACGGCACGGCCGAGGCGTTGGCGAGCATCGAAGGCATCCGCGTCGTCACGCACGCCGTGAATCAAGGCTACGGCGCCGCTCTGCGGTCTGCGTTCGAATATGCGCAGCGCGAACAATTCGAGATCCTGGTGACGATCGACTGCGACGGCCAGCACGAGCCGAAGCGCATCGGGCGGTTCGTGGCTGCTTGCGCCGGTTGGGATATCGTGTCCGGCAGCCGGTATCTCAAGACGTACCCTGGCGCCAGCACGCCGCCGGCCGACCGGCGCCGCATCAACGAGCAATTGACGGCGGAGATCAACCGTCGCCTGGGCTTCCACTTGACGGATGCGTTTTGCGGCTTCAAGGCGTATCGCGTGGCGGCGCTGGCTTCGCTCTCTCTGACGGAAACCGGCTATGCCATGCCGTTGGAGCTGTGGGTCCAGGCGGCTCACGGCGGTTTGAAGGTCCGCGAGTTGCCGGTGCCGCTGATCTACCTGGACGAAAAGCGTTCTTTCGGCGGCTCGCTGGACGACGCTCAGGTCCGATTGGACCATTATTATCAGGTGCTCGACCGCGCAGAAGCGGCGGCGGCCCGCATGGGCGACGCGCCTCGCCGCCAGACTTGCGGAGAGTGCAGCGGATGAGCCGGCCCGGTCCGGCTTCGACAGGCGCCGGCAACTCAGCTTCTCTGCCGGATCCGCAAAGCTCGTTCGCGGCCATGAAGCTGCGCGCTCCGGCGGAAGACCGCAGCTCGTTGATCTCTCCGCCGCTGAGCGATGCGGCGGAGTTGATCGCCGCCGGCTGTCGCGTACACTGCCAAAGCAGTTACGACGTGCAAGGCCGCACTCTGGCGGACCTGGCTGCAACCGGGCGGCAAGAATTGGTGGCCGCCGCGCATCGTTACACGTCGCGTTACCGAGACGTGGAAGCGCTTTCGAGTTCGCGGCGCGTGCTGCTGGCCGGGCATCAACCGCAGTTGTTTCATCCCGGCGTCTGGTTCAAGAACTTCGCGTTGGCCCGTTTGGCGCGCGAACACGCCGCCACGGCGGTCAACCTGGTGATCGACAGCGACACGATCAAGGAAGCGGCGCTGCGCGTTCCCAGCGGCACGGTGGAAGAGCCGGTTCGGCAGACGTTGCCTTTTGACGATGCGACGGCCGAGATTCCCTACGAGCATCGCAGTTTGCAGAACCCGGAGCTGTTCGCCGATTTCGGCCGGCAGGCGCAACAGGCCATGCGTTCGCTCGTGCCTGATCCGTTGATCGGCGAGTTCTGGCCGAAAGTGGCGGCCCGGGCTAAAGAAACGAACAACTTGGGCGAGTGCCTGTCGCAATCGCGCCATCAATTGGAAGGGGATTGGGGCCTGCAAACCTTGGAACTGCCTCAGAGCCAGGTTTGCAGTCTGGAAGCCTTCCATTGGTTCACCGCTCACCTGTTGGCCCACTTGCCGCGTTTCCGGCGGATCCACAACGAGGCCTTGGGCGAATACCGGCGCGCGTATCATCTGCGCAGCGCCAATCATCCGGCGCCCGACCTGGCGGCCGAGCACGATTGGCTCGAAGCGCCCTTCTGGTTGTGGACGCCCGAGCAACCGCAACGGCGGCGGATGTTCGCACGCCGCAGCGGGACTGAAATCGTGGTCAGCGACCGTGCAGGGATTGAGTTCCGCTTGCCCCTCTCGCCCGAAGGCGACGCGCGCCGCGCGGCCGAAGCGCTGGCCGAATTGCCGCAGCGGGGGATCTGTCTGCGCACCCGGGCGCTGATGACCACCATGTTCGCCCGGCTGTTCCTGGGGGAATTGTTTCTGCACGGCATCGGCGGCGGATTGTACGATCAGCTGACCGACGCGTTGATTCGGCGCTTCTTCCAGTTCGAGCCGCCGCCGTTCATGGTGCTCACGGCGACGCTGCACCTGCCGATTCCGCGGCAGCGCGTCACGGCTGAAGAAGCCCGTCAGCCGGCGCGGCGGCTGCGCGAAATGATTTATCATCCGGAGCAATTCATCGCGCCGCCCGCAGATCGAGACGAAGCCGCCGCGGTCGCGCGGCTGGTGGAGCTGAAGCGGCGGTGGATCGACACGCCGCAAACCCCGGCCAACGCCCGTCAACGTTGGCGGGCGATTCGCGAAGCGAACGAAGCGCTGGCGCCGTGGCTGGAGAGCGAGCGCCGGCAAGCAACGGCCCAGCGCGAACGTCTGGCTCGCAAACTGCGAGCCGAGTCGGTGCTGGCCTGGCGCGAGTACGCGTTCTGCCTTTATCCAGGTGACGTTTTGCGGGATTTTTTACTGGCATTCTCGGCGGAGAAATCCTAGGCTACTGGCTGTGATGGATCGATAGACTCCACAAGCTGAAGGGATTCACGCTGATGCGATCGGCAATTCCTGACGTGATCGGGGCCCGCCGCGCTCTCTCGGGCGTCCGGCTGGCGAGCGGGTCAAACGGGCAACTCGGACTGCTGGATGGCGCACCTCCGGCGCGAGTGACGGCCGCCGGAGCCGGCGATCATGCCGCCGTTTACCAGTTGCTGCTGTCCGTGTTTCACGCTCCCACTCCCGACGGCTTTCACGCCTGGCTCGACGATCCGTTCTATGAGCCGCGTCATCGACTGCTGGTGAAGCGCGCCGACCGGATCGTTTCCCACGTCCGCCTGACCGAGCGCGTCGCCTACTTCGGCACTCTGCAAATTCCCGTGTCCGGGCTGGGCTGGTTGGCCACGCTGCCTGAATTCCGCGGCAATGGCTACGCCGGCCAGTTGCTGCAAGCCAGCGATCATGCCATGCGGGGCAGCCGCTCACAGGTCGGGCTGCTGAGCACGCGGCAGCCGCATTTCTTCCGCAGACACGGCTGGGCGGTGTGCGGCCGCCAGAGCCATGCCAGCGCCGGAGCCCGACGCCTGCTGGCGCAACTTTCCGCCAAGGGAATGCCCGCGGAAGAGCAGATGCTCAACATTCGTCCTTGGCGGCAGGTGGAACTGCCGGGCTTAATGCGACTTTACAGCCGCAACCAGGCGCAAGCTTACGGCGGTTACGAACGCAGCGAAGCCTACTGGCGGTGGCTGATCAGCCGCAAGGATTTCGACCAGATTTACGTGGCGCTCGAAGGTCCGGACAAGTTCGAGCTGGATATCGCCGGCGCGCCGATCGTCGGGTATGCGATCGTCAAGGAAGACCGCGTGCTGGAATTGATGACGGAGCGGGACCATCCCGCGGCGGCCGAACAGTTGCTGGCTAGGGCTTGCAGCGAGGCGATCGAGCGAGATTGCCATTCGATCGCGCTGCATGCCCCGCCCGGCGATCGTTTATTCGAAGTCTTCCGCAACGCGGGAGGCGCACTTTGTCAGAGTGAGGTGCATCATGGCGAAGTCTTCATGGCCAAACTACTCGATCCGCCGGGCTTGCTGCGCGCGCTGTGCAGCGAGTTGCACGTCCGAGCAGAAAGGGCGAAGCTCGTGCGCCCCTGCGGTCTCGGCCTGCTGTTCGAAGAAACGAAGCTGCGCCTGACCGCCACGCGCCGCAGCGTCAAGCTTTCGCGCGGCAAATTGGGCCGCAGCTACTTGCGGCTGACGTCGCCCGAATTCACGCGGCTGGTTCTTGGCCACCTGGACGTGCGAGAAGCGGTCGACTGCGGTCGCATTTCCGCTTCCACCCGCCAGGCCGTTGACGTGGCCGAAGCGCTGTTTCCTCGGTTGCCGCTGTGGCGCTCGCCGCTGGATGATTTGGCAGGCTGAGCTAGTTGCGCGGAAGTTGGGCCGATCCAGCGGCGAGGCCAATGGATCGCATTGCCCGCAGCCGCATTTGACGCTTTCAGCGGCTAACTAGGTTTCTTCTGATTCCTGCTCGGGCGACTGATTGCCCTCCGCGTCCGAGCGTTTCTCGTCATCTGCGCGGCGCGTCCAGTAACGGTCAGTGCTGATGGCGCCAAAGGTGCATGCGGCCAGCAGGGCGAGTTCGACGCCCATCAACTCGGCCCCATGCTGATCCATGTATTCCAACAGCGCCGCGCCGGAGCGCTGTTGAGCGGCGCCTTCCTCGGCAGCGATGGGCCGCTCGCCGCGAACGGCCTTGAAAGCCATCACGCCGTAAGCGCAGGCGGTGATGGTGAAGACGATGCCCAACGGCGCCAACAACACGTAGAACGGATTGATTCCCGACTTCTTCTTGGCCATCTGAGCGACTCGATAAAAAAAACCTCGAGGTAACGACTCCCAGCGCCGCTTCGGTCTCCACCAAGGAAACCTCACAGCCGTCGACCTCGAGGTCTACGTCGTCGGCAGCGCAAGCGCTGCGACAACACTTCGTACTTTATCCAAACGCCGAAAACGATGCAAGAGTCTCTCGCGCTGCGCCGCGCTCAAAAACCTTCCACGGCGCTCAACGCGCAGCGATCGCGCAGCGCATAACGATTCTAGCGCGCGATCACGCGCTGCGCATGGTCAACGCACGCGCCGCTTCGATGAACGTTCGCGCACGATGACGATAGTCGCGGAACTGATCATAGCTTGCGCATGCCGGCGAGAGCACGATCGCTTCGCCCGCTTGCGAACGGCGCCAACACCACGCCAGCGCTTCGTGCAGCGTATCGCAGGCGTAAAACTCGCAATGCGTCGACAAGCCTGATGCAAGTGCCATGAGTTTGTTGCGCACGGCGCCATAGAATGCCGCGCCGCGCGCGCCGTTCGCCAGGCGGGCGATCAAACGTTCGTAATCGACGCCCTTGTCGTAGCCGCCGACGAGAAACCAGGCGCGCGGACCCAACGCGTTGATGGCGGCCATGACCGACTCGGGCGTGGTGGCCATTGAGTCGTTGTAGAACGTTCGACCATCGGCTTCGAGCGCCGCTTCCAGCCGATGAGGCAAGCCGCAAAATGCCGTCAAGCCGCGCTCGACGGCTTGCGGCGAGCAGCCCAAGCCTATCGCCGCAGCCGCCGCACACGCGGCATTATGGCGATTGTGCTCGCCTGGCACGGCGAGCGGCGGGACATCTTCGTCCTTCAGCGGCGGCAGCAGCCGACCTCGAACCAACTTTTTCCAGCGGCTGACTTCCGGGTCGCGCGTGTTTAAAACGGCCAGGCCTTCCGCAGATTGCCCGGTAAGCAAACGCTGCTTGGCGTCGATGTAAGACTGCCAGTCGCCATGCCAATCGAGATGGTTAGGCGTGCAATTCACAACGATCGCCGCTTCCGGCCAACGAGACTCTCCGCTGATCCGCGCCAGTTGAAAACTGCTCAGTTCGAGCACGACCCAGTCATCTGCGGTCATTCGCTCCAGTTCGCCGAGCAAACTGCCGCCCAGGTTGCCGCCCAGCCAGACGCGACGACCGTCTGTCTCCAGAATGGCGGCCGTCATGGCAGACGTCGTCGACTTGCCATTGGAACCCGTCACGCCGACCACGCGGGCCGGACTGGCATTGAGAAACAGCTCGATCTCCGACGTCATCGTCGCGCCCGCCGCTTCCGCGATGCCAATCCACGCATTCCCGGGTTTGACGGCCGGGTTGACGATCACCAACTCCGCAAGACGGAAATCTTCGTCGCAGTGCCCGCCAAGTCGATAACGGGCGATCGGCGCATCGCGAAGCTCCGCCAGCGAATCGGCAAGCGCCGACTCATCCGCCAGATCGGTGACGGTCACGACGGCGCCGCGCTCAGCCAGCCAGCGCGCGGCATTGACGCCGCCGCCGTGACGACCAAGCCCCATCACGGTTACGCGTCGGCCATGAACTTCCATGTCGTTTTCGCCTGCCGCGGCAGGATTGCTTTCCTTGGCAAATCGGGCCGACTTTCCGCAACACGCCTCGCTCGCCGTCGCGCGATCGGTCCGCAGAACGATACGCTCAGTTCAACTCGGCGACCATCCGACGCGCCGAGCGCAGATACGGCTGCAAAGCCTCGGCCTGCTCGGCCGAACAATGTCGGGCGACGTACTCCTCCAGCAGCGGCAGCGCTTGCAGCGGACGACCGTTGCGAAGATACATCAAGCCCAAGTCCCGCCGCTCGTCAGGCGCTTCGGGCAGCAGCAGCGTGAGCCGCTCCTGCACCGGCAGAGCCGAGAGCCATTGGTTGTCCATCACGTACGCCGCTTTGAGGTTCCGCAGCACGCGAGCGCCGATCTCCCAGGGCATCGCCGGCTGGAAATGTTCGTCGCTCAGCACGCCATGCTCGCCCAACACGTCTTCGATGCGTCGTCGGCATTCATCGCGGTCGAGCACCAGCCCGCCATGAAACGGATCGACGTACCAGGTCTCGCTTCCGCGACAAGCGCCGACCACGAAATGGCCGGGCGCTGCGACGCCAAACGTGGCGACGCCCGCCCGAGCGGCGACTGCCATATACACGATGGCCAGCGAGATCGGAATACCCAGCCGCCGGCTGAGCACCTCGTTGACGTAGCTATTGCGGGGATCGTAGTAGGCGTCGTTATTGCCGCGAAAGTGCTGCTCGACGTAGAGCACCCGACTGACGACTTCCAGGCTGGCGGCCAGAGAATGCTCCTCCGGGTCCAAGTCCGCCAGTTCCGCGCGAGCCTGGGCGCCCAATCGATCAAGCTGCTCAAGACAAGCGAGCCGGTCCAGCCGAGGATAGGCGTCGGCGGCGAACTCCAGCATCAACTCGACAAGATCGACGTCGCGGCGGCGCGAGACGAGCTTGTGAAACTCCACATCGCTGGCGAAGGCCGGCGTCATCGGTCACTCGGCGGTTAGCTCGCTCCTAAGCATGCTGAGTTAAGCAGCCGCCCCTGCTTCCGATTCTAGGTTGGCCGCGATTTACTGGCAAATGGGCCGATGATTTGCGCCCGCCGGGAGTTCCCAGCAAGCGGCAAAAGCGCGGCTACGCTTGGAACTCCTTGCAATCGTCTGCAATCATTGCCGCCGCGGCCGCAACCGCGGTTTGTTTGCAGGCGATTCTTACGGAGGAGAAACGAGGAAAGCTTGGCGAAGCGATGCGATTATCGGCTACAATGGCCCGATGGCGCGCCGATTGCAGTTCACTCTTCGTTCGCTGCTCATTCTTACGCTGCTTGTCAGCCTGCCGCTAGGCTGGATGGCCTTCCGACGTGCGCAGATCCAG
>DASZUP010000089.1:0-10539 GCA_035547635.1 Pirellulales bacterium | reverse complement strand
ATAGGGCGTGCGTGGCAAGGTTCCAAACAACTTCGGCAGACTGCCGTCCATCCGCTTGAGCACCAGCGAGACTGCTCGCAACAGGGCCTCGGGCGTTTCCACATAAAACTGTGGGTCGCTGCGCAGGAACTCGACAAACGCCGCAAAGTCTCCTTCGAACCCGGTGTGTGCGATGACTTCCTGCATCTCCTTGCGAATCCGAGCCACTTCGGCCAGACCCGTCTCGTGAACCGCCTGCGGCGTAACGTCAAGCGTGGTGAACCGTCGCACGCGGTGCCGGTAGAACTCGCGGCCCTTGGGCAACGCGGCGGCGGCAATCTGATCGCGCGCGTGCGGCACGTACTCGTCGCGCAGGAAGTCAAAGAACTTGCGATAGCCCGGCACGACGCTCTCGGAGATGGCCGCACGGCCCGCCTGTTGCAGTCGCTGCCGGTCAGCCGAGGAGATCGATGCCGGAAATTTTCGAAACGGTTCGTAAAGCAGGCTCTGCTCTGCGTCGTCGACGATTTGTGCTTCGAGCGGTCGCTGATAGTCGGCCAGCGAAACGGCGGGCAGCACGATCCCGGCCTGAATTCCGGCTCGCATCAACTCGATATGGTCGTCGACGAACTGCTCGAAGGCCCGCAGGCGGCTAACGTAATTCTCATAATCTTTGGCGTCGTTCAGCCGCGAGTTCTTAGGCAACTCGGGAAACTCGATATGAAAACCCGAGCGATTGGTGATCGGCGTCAGGTGCGATTGGAATTCGTACTCTTTAATCTGATTTTGTCGCAGCCGGGCGAAAATATCGTAGCTTGTCTGTTCTTGCGAAGAGAGTCTGCTGCGGTCGATTTGTCGCAATCGCTCCA
Source organism: Pirellulales bacterium (assembly GCA_035547635.1). Classification (GTDB taxonomy): domain Bacteria; phylum Planctomycetota; class Planctomycetia; order Pirellulales; family JAICIG01; genus JAICIG01. The sequence goes on along the minus strand of DASZUP010000089.1, from coordinate 9,691 downwards.
AAAACTCCCGTTCTTTTTCGAGTCGCCGCCGGTAATCGGCGAGCGTGACGCGCGGCAAACGGTCGTCGTGCCGATGATCGCCCGCCTGACTGGCAAACAACGGATCTTCCTGCAAATCGAATTCCCACGCTTCGTCGAACAACGGGCGAAGCTGTCGCCCGTCTTGTTCGGCGGCCGCGGCAGCAGAAACTAGTAGTACGGCCAGGAGCAGCCAACCGAGCGAATGCTTGAGAAGAGGCAAGGCGGTTCTCCGTCGAGCAGGGGGAGAGGCGAACGACCTTTAGCCTAATGAGGCGGCGCCGAAGCGACAAGGCGAAGCCTCTGATGCAGCCGACACAAGAAGTTTTTGCCCGGTCGAACCGAATCCTGACGCGCAAACGAGGGAATCGGCGAAACCCTCTCGCGGTCCGCGGAAACTCGCGTTATAATTGAAAGCAAAAGAAGCAACGCACACCGCCCCGGTTCTTCGGGTCCCCCGCCGTGCGTTAGCTTCGGCCTTGGCGCCGTCGGAACATCGGCGTCGGGGCAGGATACAGAGGAGTACGGCGAGTGAGATTGTTTAAATCCACGATTGTGCTGGATTACCATTTGGTTTCCGGCTTCGAGAAGTTGCGGCAAAAGCTGTTGCTGCCCAAGTACGCCGACCGGCTGGACAAGCCGCTGGCGTTTTGGGCGTTGCCTGCCGACCGGCATCTCCCTTTGGCGTTGGTCGGGCGCACGTTGCAAGAGTTGCTGTCAACGCCGTTCGAAGATATCTACAGCACGCCCGGCATCGGTCCCAAGAAGATCAGTACGTTGCTGAAACTGCTGCAGCGAGCCGCTCAGCCGCTGCCGCCCGGCGCATTGACTTCGACCGTCGAGGATGAGCCGCCCGAAGAAGAACTGCCGGCAAAGCGCGAGCGCGCCGCCAACCAGGCCCTTGACTTGAGCAACGTCTCCGAGGCGTTGTGGATCACGTGGCGAGACGCCGTCCGCGACTACGGCCTCGGCGGCGAACCGCTGGGTCGGTTCGCTCCCAGTTTGCAACGGCTGCCGCGGGTGTTGTGGATGACGCCGCTGCAAACGTATTTGGAACTCAGCCTGGCGGACATTCGGCGGTTGAAAACCCACGGCGAAAAACGCGTGCGAGCCGTGCTGGAAGTGTTCGGCAATCTGCACCAGATCATTGCCAACTTGAGCGCTCACTCCAGCCTGGCGGTGCGAATCGTGCCGCGAAATATCGCCTCGGTCGAGTCGTGGATTGCCTCCTCGTTGGTCAAGCCGGCCGCGCCGACGACGGACGAAATCAAGCATAAGATGTTTTCTCCGCTTGTCGAACAGCTTCGCGTCGACACGGGCGATTCCGTCGCGGCCTTGACGGAAGCCCGGCTCGATCAGCAGAATTTCAATGTTCAGCAGACGGCGCGTCGGGCGGGAGTGACCCGGGCTCGCGTCTATGAACTGCTGGGCGAAGTGCCGACCGTGATTGGCGTTCGCTGGCCGGAAGGGCCGCTACTGCTGGCGACGTTGCGGAATCATTTGGCCGCCCATCACGCAGGCGAGCAGCAACTAGAATTACTGGATGCGGCGGGCGCCGTTCTTTACGGTCAACGTAATGGCAGCGTCAACGGCTCTCCGGAACCGGCGGGGACTCCCGGCTAAAGCGCCGGCTGCGAATGAGCAGGCGCCGTACCGGAAGTCGTGAGACTTTCCTCTCTCACGTTCCGCACCCGGGAATTCACACGCCCCCCCGACCTTCGGAAGTCTCACGACTTCCGCTACAAGTGACCGTCGGAAGTCTCACGACTTCCGCCACAAGTGACGGCGTTCTGAGGCAAGTTACGTCGACCGCTTCGGCCGCGGGACGCGCGTCCCCCCTTTTCCGCGTCGGCCACGCTCCTGCTTGGTGGCGGAGCGGACCGAAACTTCGCTGACTTTCTTGCCCACGCTCGCCCGCATCTGTTCGATGCGGTCGCGCAAGGCGGCGGCCCGCTCGAATTCCATCTCCGCGGCGGCGTCCATCATCTCCGCCTCGAGTTCCGAAAGGTATTCCTCGGTGATATAGACTTCTTCTTCGCCGCGGCCCACGGCCGCATTTGCCTGGGCGTGCGCGGCGGCTTCGGCTTCGATGCCGGAGCGAATGCTCTTGCGCACCGTTTCCGGCGTAATGCCGTGTTCCACGTTATAGGCTTGCTGGAGCGTGCGGCGCCGGGCCGTCTCTTCGATGGCCCGCTGCATCGACTCGGTGACCGTGTCGGCATACAGCAGCACCTTGGCGTTCACATTGCGGGCCGCGCGGCCGATGGTTTGCATCAACGAGGTCTCGCTCCGCAGGAAGCCTTCCTTGTCCGCGTCGAGAATCGCCACCAGCGAAACCTCGGGCAAGTCGAGCCCTTCTCGCAGCAGGTTCACGCCGACGAGGGCTTCAAAATGACCTTCGCGCAGGTCCCGCAGCAGTTCGACGCGCTCGAAGGCGTCGAGTTCGCTGTGCAGCCACTTGCAGCGCACCCCTTGTTCGGTCAGGTAATACGAAAGATCCTCGGCCAACCGCTTGGTCAGCGCGGTGACCAGCGTCCGCTCGCCGACCGCCGCGCGCTGGCGGATTTGTTCCAGCAAGTGCGGCACCTGACCGCGGGCCGGACAGACCTCGATCACCGGATCGAGCAGGCCCGTCGGGCGAATGACCTGCTCGACGACTTCTCCGCCGGTCTGCTGCAGCTCGTAAGGGCCTGGCGTGGCCGAGACGTAGATCACCTGGTTGACCCGTCGCTCCCACTCGTCGAACTTCAGCGGCCGGTTATCCAGCGCACTGGGCAGCCGGAAGCCGTGTTCGACCAGCGTCGACTTGCGGCTGAAGTCGCCGGCGAACATGCCGCGTACCTGCGGCAAGGTCACGTGCGACTCGTCAACGAACAGCAAATAGTCCTGGGGAAAATAATCGTACAAGGTTTGCGGCTCGGCGCCCGGCGGACGGCCGCTCAGCGGGCGGCTGTAGTTCTCGATGCCCGGGCAATAGCCGACTTCGAGCATCATCTCGATATCGAACCGGGTGCGGGCGTTCAGCCGCTGCGCTTCCAGCAGCTTGCCGGCGTTGCGCATCTGTTCGAGCCGCTCTTCGAGCTCCTGCTTGATGGAGTCGATGGCCGCGGCGATTCGCTCTTCGGGCATCACGAAGTGCTTGGCCGGATACACGAACAACTCATCGTGCCGGCTAATGACCTCGCCGCTGGTCGGGTTGATGATCGAGAGCTGCTCGATCTCGTCGCCCCAGAACTCGATCCGCCAGGCGAATTCCTCGTACGAAGGCCAAAGCTCCACGCAGTCGCCTCGGACGCGGAACTTGCCGCGGGCGAACTCGACGTCGTTGCGTTCATATTGGACGTCGACGAGCTTGAGCAGCACCTCGTCGCGGTCGACCTGCTGGCCGCGCCGCAAGCCGACGGTCATGGCCTTGTAATCTTCGGGCGAACCCAAGCCGTAAATGCACGACACGCTGGCCACGATGATCACGTCGCGGCGACTGACCAATGCGCTGGTCGACGCCAGCCGCAGCCGGTCGATCTCCTGGTTGACCGAGGCGTCTTTCTCGATGTAGATATCGCGCTGCGGGATGTACGCTTCCGGCTGGTAGTAGTCGTAATAACTGACAAAATAATGGACGGCGTTGTACGGGAAGAACGCCTTGAACTCGCTGTAGAGCTGCGCGGCCAGCGTCTTATTGTGCGATAGAACCAGCGTCGGCCGCTGCTGATTCTGGATCACATTGGCCATGGTGAACGTCTTGCCGGAACCGGTAACGCCCATCAAAACCTGCTGCTTGCGGCCTTCGCCGAGCCCGCGGGTGAGCGCTTCGATGGCCTGCGGCTGATCGCCGGCGGGGGCGAACGGGCTGACAAGCTGAAATTCCACTGCGATGCTCCTGGGGCGGTCCATCCGAAGCGACGGTAAACTTTCAGCATAAGATTTGCGGCTTTGGCTGGCTAGCGGCGGCGAATCGTCGCCGCACGTTGACACGCGCCGAGCGATCGCTCAAGCTAGATTTTCTCGGCTGCCAGGGCGGAGTCCCATTCCCCCTCGCATGGAAAGAAATGCGGCGGCGCATGGCCCGCTGTGCAGGGTTCTGACTGGCGGCCATTCATTCCTTGCGCCCCTTGCCTCTGTCCTACGTCGCACTGATTCGCCTGGTGAACTTTTGCGTCTCTCCCTGGTCGGACCTTGCCGGATTTTGAACTGCAAACCATGAGTGCTCAGCAATCACGGCGGATGCCGCCCAGTAAGCGCTGCATGCTTTCCGCAGCTCGCCAATCGATGCCGTCGCTTGACGCGGTCGCGCGACGGCAACCTCGGGCAGCGTTTGCTCTGCTCGCGGCTTCTTTGATGTTGGTTTCCTTCGTTGGGGCCGCCCCGCCTGAGCCGGCGGGAGAAACCGAGTCCTTCGAACGCACCAGGCCGGTGGGACCGGCCGAAGCCGAGCAGACGTTTCAGACCTTGTTCGGGTTTCAAATGCAATTGCTGGCCGCCGAGCCGCTGGCGACCGATCCGGTGGCGATTGAGTACGACGAGAACGGCTTGGCATACGTCGTGGAAATGTCGGACTATCCGTACACGGACAAGAACGCCGACAAGCCGTTCACCGAAAAGACCAGCGACTTGCCGATCGGCAAGGTTCGCGTGCTGGAAGACGTCGACGGCGACGGCCGGTTCGATCGCAGCACGATTTTTGCGGAAGACCTGTCGTGGCCGACGGGCATCGCCTGTTGGAAAGGGGGCGTGTTCGTTGCGGCGACGCCCGACGTCTGGTACTTCAAAGACACCGACGGGGACCGCAAGGCCGACGTGCGCCGCAAGCTGTTCACCGGCTTTCGCAAGTTCAACGTGCAGGCCGTGATGAACAATTTGAAGTGGGGGCTCGATCATCGCATCTACGGCGCCGGTTCCAGTAACGGGGGCCAGGTCCGCCCGGCCGACCAGCCCGACGCCAAGCCCCTGCGTCTGAGCCGCAACGATTTCCGCTTCGATCCGCGCGATGAAGCCCTGGAAATTCTCTCGGGCGGCGCCCGCTTCGGACTTTCGTTTGATGATTGGGGCAACCGCTTCTTGTGCGATATTCGCAATCCCGTCGAACACGTGGTGCTGCCCAGCCGCTACCTGGCGCGCAACGCGTTCTTGCGCGTTCCGTCGGCCGTTTACAACGCCGCCGAGGCGGGCGATACGCTGCCGGTGTACCGCGCCAGTCCGCCTGAAGCCTGGCGGACCGTGCGCGCGGCGCGTCTGTCGGGCGAAGCCAATCCCCGTACGCCGCGCAGCGAGACCTCGCAAGGCTACGTGACGTCGTCCAGCGGAATCACGATCTACCGCGGCACGGCTTATCCGCGGGAATTCTACGGCAATGCGTTTATCGGCGAGGTGGCCGGCAACCTGGTTCATCGCCAAACGATCGCCCCCGCCAGAGTGACCTTCACCGCTCGGCGCGCCGATGCCAATACCGAGTTCGTCCGTTCCGTCGACAATTGGTTCCGGCCGGTCAACTTCACCAACGCCCCGGACGGCACGCTGCACGTCTGCGATATGTACCGCGAAACCATCGAGCATCCCTGGTCGATTCCGGACGACATCAAGGCCAAGCTCGACCTGGAGAGCGGGCGCGACCGCGGGCGGATTTATCGGCTGGCGCCGCCTGGGTTCAAGCCGCCCAAATTCATTCCGTTAGACGCCGCCAGCGTCGAGCAGCTTGTCAACGAACTGGAGAACCCCAACGCCTGGCAGCGCGACACGGCCCACCGGCTGCTGTTCGAACGGCAAGACAGCGCGGCGGTCGAACCATTGCGGCAATTGTTGCAAAGCAGCCGCTCGCCGCTGGCCCGGCTGCACGCCTTATGGTCGCTGGAAGGGCTAGAGGCCTTGCAAACCGCCGATCTGCAGCGCGCTTTGGGAGATGATTCGGCAGGCGTTCGCGAGCACGCCGTGCGACTGTCCGAATCGCGATTGGGGCAGGCGCCGGAGCTGTTGAAGACGGTGCTGAAACTGGCCTCCGACCCGGCCGTGCGCGTGCGGTTCCAAGTTGCGTTTAGCTTGGGCGAGACCAGCGATCCACGCGCCGTCGCAGCCCTGGCCGCCATCGCCCGGCAGGACGCGGCCGACGAATGGGTGCGTGCCGCGGTGCTCAGCTCAGCAAGCAAAACCGCCGGGCCGTTACTCGGCGAACTGCTGAAACTGAAAGACTTCGTGGATGGAGCCGACGCCTTGCCGTGGGTGCGCGAGCTGGCGTTTGCCGTTGGCGCCGGGAACCAGGCGGCGGAGGTCGCTGCGGCACTGGCCGCAGCGGGAGCCTTGCACGCAAACAACCGCGTCCGTGTCCAGACGGAACTGGTGCTCGGCCTGGGCGACGGCTTGAAACGAGCCGGCGGCCGCTTGCCATTGAATCATCCGTTGGCGGCGAAGCTGCTGAAGTTGGCCGAGCAAACGGCACAGGATGATGAGGCCGCGCCCGAGGATCGGCAACAGGCGCTGCAACTGCTGAGCTACGGCGATTTCCGTACGATCGAGGAGCTGTTGCCGGCGCTCGTGGAATCGCGACAGCCGCAAATCGTGCAAACGGCCGCCATTCGCACGCTGGCGAGCTTTTCCAGCGAAGAGGTAGCGAGGCTATTGTTAGACTCTTATCCGGGTTTGACGCCGACGGTCCGCAGCGAAGCGGTCGAGGCTTTGTTGGCTCGCCCCGAGCGGTTGGTCCCATTGCTGGAAGCGATCGAATCCAGAATGGTCAGCCTGGCTCAGGTGCCTCTCAATCGGCGAGCGCTGCTGATGAAGCACGCCGATCCGGCCATTCGCGACGTTGCGGTGAAGCTCTTCTCGGCCGACGCGCCCAGTCCGCGAAAGGAAGTGCTGGCCCGGTACCAGCCGGCCTTGGCTGCGGAAGGAGACGCGCAGCGCGGGCGAAAGGTCTTCTTGCGCGAATGCCAGACCTGCCATCGCATGGCCGAGCAGGGATTCGATGTAGGGCCAAATCTGTTGACCATCAAGCACCGCACGCCGGCCGAAGTGCTGACGCACGTGCTGGATCCCAACCGCGAGGTTTCGCCCAACTTTCTGGAGTACGTCATCGCCCTGGAAGACGGCCGCGTGATGACCGGGGTGATCGCTGAAGAGACCGCTACGAGCATCACGCTCAAGCGGGCCCAAGGCGTGCAAGAAACGATCTTGCGTCAGGACATCGACCAGCTTGCCAGCACCGGTCATTCGCTGATGCCTGAAGGCATGGAGCAGAAGATCAGCGTGCAGGAAATGGCGGATCTGATTGGGTTTTTGCTGGCAAAATGAGGAGCCGCGAGTGAAAACCAGGATCTGGGATCTGCATTGCCATCTCTCGGGCGTCTCCGGCCGCACGCCTGAGGAGCGCATGGCCCAACTGATGGAATACGTCGATCGGATGGGGATCGAGCGGATCTGCATCTATATGGGCTGGCCGTTCACGCTCAATCCTTCGCCCGAGCGGCTGCGAGAAGAAAACGACCAGGTGCTGGCGGCTCTGTCCCATTGGCACGACCGGGCCTTCGGCTTTTGCTACGTCAGCGGCGAACACGTGCAGGCCAGCCTGCAGGAAATTGACCGCTGCATCGGCGACGGGCCGATGGTGGGCATCAAGTTGTGGGTGGCCAGGCGATCGAGCGCCGCGGAGTTGGATCCGATCATCGAACTGGCGGCCAGGTACAAAGCCGTCATCTTTCAGCACACCTGGTTCAAGACCGACGGCGGAAACTACCCTGGCGAATCGACTCCCTTGGACCTCGTTGAGTTGGCGAGGCGGCATCCTGAAACGCCGTTGATCTGCGGCCACACCGGCGGCACGTGGGAGCTTGGCATCCGCGCGGTGCGAGACGTCAAGACGATCTCCGTCGATCTGGCCGGCTCGGACCCGACCAACGGCATGGTTGAGATGGCGGTTCGCGAACTGGGGGCCCAACGCGTGATTTACGGCAGCGATTCCGGCGGGCGCAGCTTTGCCTCGCAACTGGGCAAAGTGCAAGGCGCGCGAATTTCCGACGAGGCCAAACGCCTGATCCTTTCCGAGAACTTGCGCCGCTTGCTCAAACCGATCCTCGACGCGAAAGGGATCCGCGCGTGAACGAGCCGTTGATTGACGTGAACGTCTACCTGGGGCAGTGGCCTTTTCGCCGCCTGCCGGGCGACGACATTGCGGAATTGGTCGCCAAACTGCGCAGCCAAGACGTCGTGCAGGCCTGGGCCGGCAGCTTCGAGGCGCTGTTGCATCGCGACGTCGCCGCCGTCAATCAACGGCTGGCCGCCGCCTGCCGCAATCAGGGCGAAGGCCTGCTCGTGCCGTTCGGCGCCGTCAATCCTCGCCTGCCCGACTGGGAGGAAGATTTGCGGCGTTGCCACGAAGAGCACCAGATGCCGGGCATTCGCTTGCATCCCAATTATCACGGCTACAAGCTGGACGATCCGCTGGCGGCAAAGCTGATGGAGGCGGCCGCCGCACGCGGCCTGATCGTACAACTGGCGTTGACGATGGAAGACGAACGCACGCAGCATCCGCTGCTGCAAGTTCCGCACGTCGACGTGGCGCCGCTGGTCGAAGTTATGAAACGCCTGCCACAGTTGCGGCTGGTGCTGCTGAACGCCTTCCGCAGTCTGCGCGGCGAAATCGTCGATCGTCTGACCGCCGCCGGGCAGGTCTATTTCGATATCGCGCAACTGGAGGGGGTCGGCGGCCTCGAAAAACTAATACAACAGGTGACCGCCGAGCGCGTGCTGTTCGGTTCTTATTACCCTTTCTTCTACTTCGAAGCGGCCCTATTAAAGCTGCGGGAGTCAGAGCCCGGCGGCGCCGCTTTGAAGGCGATTCGCGAGGACAACGCGCGAAAACTACTGGCGCGGGGTTGAGCCTGATCGCGCGCCATAAGCCCTGCGATCACCGAGAGTTGCACGCTCCACGGGACGCCGTGACAACGCCGTCAAGGCTCGCTCTTCTGCGCTCGCGGCCTAGAATACCGTGGGGACCGCGTTGACGCGGCATTTCTTGTTTTTGACATGGAAGCGACTCGATGCCATCAGACACGCCGCCACTTTCGTCGTCCGGGACGATCGGACTGCTTGCCAGCGGCGGGTTGGATAGCTGCATCATGCTCGGGCATTTGCTCGAACGAGGCTGCTGCGTCCAACCGTTTTACGTCGAGAGCGGGCTGATCTGGCAGCAGAGCGAACGACGGGCGCTCCAGAAATTTCTGGCCGCCCTGGCCCGTCCGGCTCTGGGCCCGTTGGTGACGCTCGAGCTTCCGCTGGGCGATCTTTATCGGGGGCATTGGAGCATGACGGGCGTTGGCGTGCCGTCGGCCGACTCGCCCGACGACGCCGTCTACCTGCCGGGCCGCAACGTACTGCTGATCGTCAAGGCGGCGCTGTGGTGCCAACTCCACGGCATTGACGAGTTGGCCTTGGCGCCGCTGGGCTCGAATCCATTTCCCGATGCGACACCGGAATTCTTCTCCGAGTTCCAGTCCGCGCTGAACCTTGCCACGCAGGGGCAGGTGCGCCTGATTCGTCCTTTCGATCGCTTGAGCAAGCGCGAGGTGATGCGATTGGGACGGGGGCGCCCCCTCGAGTTAACCTTTTCCTGCATCAGCCCGCAAGACGGCCTGCACTGCGGCGAGTGCAACAAATGCCAGGAACGCCGTAACGCGTTTCGCCTGGT